>JAKMEV010000478.1:0-3224 GCA_022425785.1 Akkermansiaceae bacterium
AACGACGATCCAAATTATAGTCCGGTAGGACAAAGAAGCACCGATCTAACCAACTGGACTTCGGCGGACCTCAACACCAGCGATGCCGCCTCGCCACTGGGGTCCACCTACACGCGACGGAGTTTCACCTTCGATGGACCAAACCCACGGATGTTCTTCCGGGTCTATCAACCGTGAGGGATCAAAGCCCCCGCTTCTTCTTCTCAGCGTCCAACCATTTTTGGTCGGAGCTGGAGAGGCGGCTTTCTTGCGTTTGAATTTTCCCACCATTCGGCTCGATCAAAGTCAGATTACCTTCGGAATACCGAGCGAGGCGCGCAAAAATGACCTGGTCATTCCGCCCCCTCCAGGAGCGATAACCCTTGGCTGTCATTTTCTTCCGCCAAACTTTCTGATTATGAGTAATTGTCAACACGGCATCTTTCAGCTCCCGCCAGTAGCTGGACTTATGGCCCTTTTTGTAACCGCGATAACGATCATAGACCGATCCATTCGGCTGCAAAACGATGACTGTAGGAAAACCAAGAACTGAATACTGCTTCTTTAGCTTGGCGACATACTTCCTCTTCCGGGTGGTTAAATCTCCCACGTTCCCTCGATCTCCAGAGCCACCGGAAATATCAATCTTCAACCTGATAACATTAAACTTTGCCCATTTCACAAAATCACTCGTTCCAAAAACCTCTCGATTCAAGGTCTTACAAATCGGACTCGGTGTAGCCCCTTCGTTGGTAAACCACATCACGATTGGCTTACCCGTGCGCATCGACTCACGGCGGGCATTGGAATAGCTGTTTTCCCAGCTTCCCCCTCGCCTCTGCGGTTTTAAAAACGGCTTATCAAAAGCAATGTCGGCAGTGGGATCATCCATCGAAGACCAAACAATACTATTGTCTGACGGCAACTTAAGACCACCGACCGTTGCGTTGTCCCCCACCGCACTGGGAAGAAATCCCACTTCCTCTGGAGCCATTCCAATTTGCGCTCCTTCCGAACTTCTCTTTGCCATCTCCCTCTTGGCCTTCAATTGGGCCGCCGCGCCCACGGCTCCCTGCGCTCCGGACAAGCCTCCTCGATTAGCCGCCTTCGGCTTGATTACCCGGGGTTTCAACAAATCCCCACACGACACAAACAAGACGCTTGATCCAAATAACAATGCTAGCCCAACTCTCATCGAGAAAATTCTATCACCTCCAAAGCGGGACGAGAAGGGAGCATTATCTAAGAAAACAAACCCCTTTCAGGAAACTGGCACCAGCAATCTGAAGCTCGCTCCATTTTCCACACGCGGATCGAGGATCAAATCCCCTCCCAATGCCCGGGCCAATCGACGACAAAGGGCCAAGCCCAACCCAACACCGGGCTTATCGTGTGCGGCATCCAGGGCACTCTTATGAAAGGCCCTAAACAACCGCTTTCGCTCCCGCGCAGCCACGCCACGCCCTCTGTCGGAGACTTCGAACTCAACTCCTCGCTTGGACCGAAAGGCCCGCAAGGTCACATGCCCACGGCCCGCATCCGGCAATCCGTATTTGCAGGCATTATCGATCAGATTGAAGAGGATTTGTTCGATGGCGGTAACATCGGTGTCAATTACACCCGCGTCCTCTGCGATCTCAATCGACAAAGCCGCACTCTCTTGATCAACACGACGTTGGAGGATCGGGCGAAGCTGACCCACCAGGTTTTCAACCGAAATCACTTCACTCTTGGATCGGGCATTCCCTTTTTCGATTCGGGAATACGCGAGAACATTTTCGACCAAATGATTCAAGCGCTCCGACTCACTTAACATGGTCCGAAGATACTCTTCGCGCTTTACCCCATCAGTAATCATCCCTTCTGCCAACATCTCGGAATAAAGGCGAAAGGTCGTCAGGGGTGTCCGTAATTCATGTGTCACAGAAGAGACAAAGGCCGCCCGACGTTCACTCAGCTTCATCACCCCTTTCAAGAGAAGATACAAAGCCACCAGGGCCAAGAGTGCGGCAACCCAACCCGCAATCAGTGTCGATCTCAAGGGAGTGAGACTGTCCAGAGTTCCCTCGGCAAGCGGACCTTGCACCAATTTCCAGGGCAAAGAGGCCAGCACAAAAGGATCCTTCACCTGCTCCATTCCCCCTTTGACCGCCATCAGCTTGGCGCCGACCAAATCACGGGGTATTTGCGCCAAAAATTCAGCCTCCACTTTCTCACGGTCCAACCAAACACCCTGATATTTAGTAGAACGGGACATTTGCACCTCCCTAATCAAAAAGAGTTCCTCACCCACCCAAACCGGCAGAAAAGGAGCAACCTTCACGATTTGTTCCACCGGCAATCTGTTGGAGTAATTATAAGCGCTCTGGGCCTCTTCAGACGACCGCTTGGCAGCCTTGCCAACCGCTTTTTTCAACACGCCCGCCCTGCTTTGCTTTTCCCTGGTATTGAGACTGTCTTGGTAGATTTTCTGATCCGGGGACTGCTGCCTCATTACATCATTTGCATTCCTGGACATCCAGGCATTGGCTTCCTGTTGTTTGGCCTGCAAAGGCTCGCTCGTCCCCCAAGGACTCGATTCCGCAGCGATACAAAGCTTGGCGGCCAAACCGAGATTCTCGGGTAAAATCATTTTAACCTTTTCAAGATTAGCCCCTGCCAAATTAAGAGCAGCCTCATTCGCACCAGACTGAATAGCCATTTCCCGCTGGCTGCCCACTGGCATCTGAGGGGAGCGAAATCCTCCGGAGGGAGTCACTTCGAAATGCATTTTCACTAGGTCACGTTCCTCCAGTAAAAGAGGCGATGGTTGTAAGATCACTCCTTTCTCCACAGACTGAAGAGTATTGGTCATGACGTTTTCCGGGAAATAAAAGGCCTCGTAGTGAAAGGGCGGCCGTTGATTTTCCACAACCAACAATCCGGTTCCAACTGTGTCCATGCGGGCCAGCGAAAGCCTCATTCGTTCGCTTATCTGGGATTGGCTCTCCATCTCGACACGCTCTTTCTCCGAGCTAAGAGCGTGAACCGTCATCCAGGAAAACATTCCCAAAATAACGGTGGCACAACCACATAGCACCAACCAGATGACCCAGGGACGATTCATGAATTTAAAGCGAGTCGGTATCCACGCCCGCGAATTGTTTTCAAGATCGATTGTCCGTCATCCGCCAGCTTCTTGCGGAGATGAGCAATATGCATATCCACGGTGCGGGTTTCAATTCGGTGAGGGTCTATCCCCCAAA
>JAKMEV010000521.1:0-4944 GCA_022425785.1 Akkermansiaceae bacterium
AATCCCGACAACACGATGAGAAGCAACTTCCCCTCACCCAAAAACCTGGCGGCCAAACAACTCGACGAACTTCTTGCTTCCCATCCCAAAATCCTCGCCGCAGAAGCCCGGGTTCGCTCGGCATTCCAAATCGAGCAGGCCGCCCGTCTCGACTTACGCCCCTCCTTCAAAATCAGCGCACTTGCGAGCGGGGCACAAAAAACCCTCACCAACCGCTTCAGCACCTGGATCGCTCAAATCGGTCCTTCCATATCTATTCCCATCTACGATCCGGTCCGCCTGGCCTCACTCAAAGCCCGCAAAGCCGACGCTCAACTCGCCTCCACCACCTACCAATCCGCCGTATTAAAGACCCTCGAAGAGATCGACTCCGCCCGCATCAACCTAGTCAGCCTCCGTGCCCAACTCGCCACGGCCCACCGCGAATCCTCCTCCCTTGCTCACTCTCTTTCCATCGCCCGAGAACAATTCGAAGCCGGACTCACCTCCCAAATCGAACTACTCGAAACCGAGCGACGCTGGCTTAAAATCAAACGTAGCGAGACCTCTCTTCAACAAACCCTCCTCAGCGCCAGACTTGATCTCATCAAAGCCACCGGCGGAGGACGTTGGTAACAAGCTCTCTTAAAAGGCGGTCCCCTCGGAGCGCACCAACTTACGGAAGGCGTCGATCAGCTTAAGCGAAAGCTCACCGGGCCTGCCGTTTCCAATCTCACGCTCATCGAGCATCACCATCGGAATAGTCTCAGCGGCCGTTCCTGTCAGGAAGGATTCGTCAGCAGTGTAAATATCGTAACGAGTGAGCGAAGCTTCACGAATTGAAATTCCGAGTTCACCACAAAGATCAAAAATAACCTGGCGGGTAATCCCATCGAGACTGCCATCAGAGACAGGCGGCGTGATCACTTCGCCTTTCTTCACGATGAAGACATTATCGCCGGTGCATTCTGCGACGTAGCCCTGCTCATTGAGCATGAGGCCTTCCTTGGCTCCGGCTTTCAATGCCTCCACCTTCGCCATGACGTTATTGAGATAGTTCAGCGATTTCACCTGCGGGCTCAAACTCGCCGGGGTCGGACGACGCGTCGAGCAAGTCACCACTTCCAAGCCGTTCTCATAGAGTTCATCAGGATACAGCGTGATTCCCGAAGCGATGATGAACATCGAGGGAACTTCGCAAAGATAGGGATTCAATCCCAGGTCGCCCACTCCGCGGGTAATCACGAGCCGAATATAGCCGTCTTTCAATCCATTGGCGCGAATCGTGTCCAGGGTATACTCACATACCTCTTCGACCGTCCACGGGAGTTTAAGAAGGATTGCCTTGGCCGAAAGAAAGAGCCGCTCGATGTGCTCGGTCAACCGAAAGACCCGTCCCTCATAGAAACGAATCCCCTCAAAGATTCCATCACCATAAAGAATACCGTGATCGAAGACCGATATTTTTGCCTCCGACTCATCAACGATAGATCCATCCAACCAGATTTTCCGACTCATGACGGCGCGCATCCTGCCTAGACCCACGGGGCTTGCAACCCTTTTTCAGGCTCAAAGAGCTATTCATCAGCAAGGCGATTAGGCTAGGGAGCCAAGACCGCGCCATGGTTTGCGCAATCGGCTGTTAGCCCTTAGCGATAAGCTAAACTGCTTCGCCCCCATCGCCTGCTTTTCTCCCTACCCGCTATGAATTCATCAAAGTCTCGATCTCATCGACCTCGATCGGAATATTCCCGAAGAGATCAATATTTTCCTCCTCACCAATCACGACATCGTTCTCAAGGCGGATCCCCATATTTTCTTCCTGAATGTAAATTCCCGGTTCAATCGTAAAGACCATCCCCACTTCAATTACTTGCTTGGGCGGAGCGACATCATGCACATCCAGACCGAGATGATGCGAAGTCCCGTGCATGAAATACTTCTTCACGAGAGCTTTATCCTCCCCTTGCTTCTTGGCTTCTTCTACATCGATCAGCCCAAGACCGATCAATTCACCTTCCATGATTTCGATCACCTTCTTCTGGAAATCACGAATCAAAATCCCAGGCCTCAAGATCTCATTGGCTCCTCGAAGAACACGCAAGACCGCATTATAGACGTCTTTCTGGCGATCGGTGAATCTTCCGTTCGCGGGAACTGTCCGGGTCATGTCGGCATTCCAGTTGCCATACTCTGCCGCCACATCCATCAGGATCATGTCGCCGTCCTGGCAGATCTGGTCATTTTCCACATAATGAAGAATACAGGCATTCGCCCCCGACCCGATAATCGGGGGATAAGCAAAGCCTTTCGATTTGCGACGCACGAATTCATGAAGATACTCGGCCTCGATTTCCCACTCACCCACTCCGGGCTTGATGAACTTCAAGACACGCTTGAATCCCGCTTCGGTGATGTCGATGGCCTTCTGAAGAAAGCGCACTTCCTCGACATCCTTAATCATCCGGAGTTGATGCATCAACGGAGCAACCCGCTCATACTTGTGCAATGGATAACGCTCCTGACACCGCTCGATAAATCGCCGGTTGCGGGTTTCCACAATCGTATCAGCCCGCAGGTGCTCATTTGTGTGCAGGTAGATATGATCAATTTGTGGAGCCAATCGATGAAGGGCAGCCTCAAAAGTCGACGTCCACTGCACATTCTTAGTTCCTGAAATCTCAATCGACTGCTCCTTAGTCAGTTTATGTCCCTCCCAAATCGCCAGATGCTTGTTGGGTTCCCGCGTGAAAAGAATCTCCCGATCCGCCGGCTCAAGGGCATCAGGGCACAGCAAAATCACCGTTTCTTCCTGATCAATCCCCGTTAAATGGTAGAGATCACGGTTCTGATGATAAGGCATCACTCCATCAGCATTCGTCGGCATGATGTCATTGGCGTGAATAATCACCATACTGTTAGGCTTCAACATCCCGCCAAGGCGTTCACGGTTGCGGACAAAAAATTGGGGATCGACAGGATCGTATCGCATGCCCCAAGTGCATCTGTTTTTTAACCAGCTAGCAAGCTTACAGTCCTCCCTTGCATTGCTCAATTCTCCGGAGAATATCGCCCCGGCCCATGAAAACCTACCATAACTGGCTTAAAAAGCTCCGCAAACGCGCCCAACCGAGTGGCACTTTGAGTCAATGGGCAGAACTTCTTTCCCAGAAAAACGAAGGCTCCGCCGAACTTTGGCGCGAATACCTCCAGGCCATCCTCGACGAAGAAGAGCGCCCCTCCCTCGACCTCATCCTCAATCTGGACCTCATTTCAGCTCCAGCTAGAGAGGAATCGGCCAACGATGAGCAAACCTCCCTCTGGTAGCCAGCTCTCGACAAAGCTCCCCTCGACCGCCATCATGGCAGGGATGAAAACAGCCTTTTTCGCCACCCTCGTCCTGTCTTCGCCATTTGCGACTGCTGCCACGGGGATCGTTTTCCATGACTTAAACGCCAACGGAGTTCGTGACAAAAGCGAACCTGGCCTCCCCGGCGTTCCCGTTTCCAACCAAAAGGAAATCGTCCACACTAATGCCGAAGGCCGCTGGAAGCTCCCGCACGACGAGGACACCATCTTCTTCGTCATCAAACCTCAAGGCTGGGCCACTCCACTCAAAGAGGACAAAACCCCTCTCTTCTACTACATTCACAAACCCGCCGGTTCCCCTGCCAAGCTGCGCTACCCCGGCGTCAAGCCGACCGGTCCTCTTCCCGCCTCCATCGACTTCGCGCTCACCAAACAAGAAGAGCCCGACAAATTCAAAGCGATCTTTTTCGGCGACCCGCAACCGTCCAATATCGAACAAGTCGATCACATCGCGCACGACGTCATCGCCGAACTCATCGGCACAGATGCCAAGTTCGGCGTCACCTTGGGAGACATCATGTTCGACAAGCTCGACCTCTTCGACGCCTCCAATGCCAATCTCGCTCTCGTCGGCATCCCCTGGTATAACGTTGTCGGAAATCACGACCTGAATTTCGACTCCAACACCGACGAAGGATCCGACGAAACCTTCCACCGCTACTTTGGCCCGAACTACTACAGCTTCGACTACGGCCCCACTCACTTCATCGTCCTCGACGACGTCTCATGGGGAATTAAGAGCAACGGCAAACGCTCCTACACCGGCGGACTCGATGCGGACCAAATCGCCTTCGTCAAAAATGACCTCGCGCTCGTCCCCGAAAACAAACTCATCATGCTCATGATGCACATTCCTCTGACCAATGTCGGTAACCGTCAGGAACTCTACCGCCTCATTGAAAAGCGCCCCTACACCCTTTCCATCTCCGGTCACACTCACTGGCATGCCCATCACTACATCGGCGAAGAAGACGGCTGGCAGGGCGCCGAACCCCACCATCACATCATCAATGTCACCGTCTCCGGCTCTTGGTGGAAGGGCAACAAAGACGAGGTCGGCATTCCCCACACCACCATGCGCGATGGTGCGCCCAACGGCTACTCCATCATCACCTTCGACGGCACCAGCCACACCCTCGACTTCAAAGCCGCCCGTCAACCCGCCAACTACCAACTCAGCATCCACGCCCCGAGTGCCGTCAAAGCAGGTGACCTCGAAAGACATTCCGTTTACGTCAACGTCTTCAACGGCTCAAAAAAATCGGTCGTCAAAATGCGCCTCGCTGAAACCGCCGAGTGGATTCCCATGACAAAAACGCTCGAAGCCGACCCTCACTACGTCGAAACCCGCGAGCGCGAGATCAAAGCCAACCCCGAGTCAAAACGTCACCTCAGCGGCCCCATCAAATCCGACCACCTCTGGAAAGCAAATCTCCCCGCCAAGCTAAAAACAGGCTCCCACCTGATCGAAATCGAAGCCACCGACCCCTACGGCCGCCCCCCCACCGGCAACCGCATCATCCGGGGGGAATAATAAAAAACGGCGACCCGCAGGCCGCCTTTTAAACTTTGATCGTTGAGCCGACTTACTTACCC
>JAKMEV010000544.1:0-2948 GCA_022425785.1 Akkermansiaceae bacterium
GGAATGAGCAGGAGGCTGAGAAGGCAGTAGGGGTTGGCGGGAATGGAATTGAAGAAAAGGGCCGCCGGATTGACATCAAAAGGCGCATCTTGAAGACCTTCTTTGATCAGGCTGAGCTGGGTGGCGATCCAGGTGGAGATGAAGGCGACACAGGCGACGGGGGCGGCGGTGGAGTCGATCAGATAAGCGAGGAATTGGCGGGAGATGCGAAGGGCGTCGGCGAGGGGGCGGCCGACGCGGCCGAGGAGGACGGAATTTGCGAGTCCATCGAAAAAGCAAAGGAGGCCGAGCCCGTAGATGCCGAAAAGGAGTTTCTTTTGTGGGTCGCCGGATTTTCGGGCGAGCATGCGATTGAGGATCGCGGTGAATCCGCCACCTTTTTCGAGCAGAGTAGCGAAGGCGCCGAGGGCGAAGGTGAAAATGATCGCGCTGAGATTCCAGTCGCTCTTGAGAACGGGGAAGTAGTGATCTTCGAAGAGATTACGGATGGCCGGGATGGGCCCGGGTCCGGCGAGGAGAAATGAGCCGGTCAGAACGGCGGCGAAGAGCGAGAGAGCCGCGCGGCGCGTGATCAGGATCAGGACCAGCGCGACAAGCGCGGGAAGGAGAGGAGTGAAATCAGCCACTGGTCAAAAATAGCGGGTTTCAGGGACGATGCCGAGCGAGATCTATGAGACTTCCAGATCGACGTAGTGTCGACGGGAGAGAATGAGGTGACGTTTCATGGCGTCTGCTGCCTTTTCAGGCTTGCTGTCGCAGATAGCGCCGAAAATCTCAGCATGGGTGTTGATGACGCTGTCGTACCATTCACTGTTGCCCCGGTTGAGGTTGGCATATTCGATGGATCGTTTTTCCAAGGCACTCAGAACTGTGGCGTAGAGATTGTGCTTTGACCCTGCTGCGATGGCGAGGTGGAAGGCGATGTCGGCTTCGCTGAACCGCTTGCGGTCACCACGGGCACTTTCCATTTTGTCGATGGCGCGTTGCATGATCTCGATGATTTTTTCACCGGCATTGATAGCGGCAAGACGGGCGCATTCGGTTTCGAGGAGGATGCGGAAGTCCATCAGCTCGAGATAGGAATCGTCATTTGTAAGGACCGAATAAGTTTCGATCGCCCCAGCGAGGTTTTCGAGGCTGGGGTCGGCGATGTATGAGCCCGAGCCCTTCAAAGTGCGGAGCAGGCCTTTTCCACGGAGCTGCTGAATTGCTTCGCGAATGACGGTGCGGCTGGCAGTAAAGCGGGCGCAGAGTTTTTCCTCGGAGGGGAGGCGCTGACCGGGGGTCAGACTGCCGTCCATGATTTCGCTCTCGAGGGCTTGGATGATTGCGGAGCTTCGCTGGGCCATGATCAGGTGGTGTTGAAATTAAAAGCCGGTTCCTTTGACGGAGGTTTTGATGCGGACGATGTAATAGTCGGCGGTCATGTAAAGCGTCGATCCATCATCACCGAAGGCACAGTTGGCGGTGCGATGTCCGGTGAGGATGCGGCCGAGGAGTTTTCCATCGGCGCTGATGACCATGACGCCTCCCGGGCCGGTGCACCAAATATTGCCTTGTTGGTCGGTCTTCAGGCCGTCGGGCATGCCAGGGTCTTTTTCGCTGAGCGGCGTGGCATCGTAGAGGAGCTTGCGATCTCCGGCCACTTTGCCGGAGTCATCGAGGGGGTAGGAGACCAGCCAAGCTTTTCCACCCTGTGATTGTGCAACGTAGAGGGTCTTGCTATCGGGCGAGAGGGTGATGCCATTTGGGCGTTCCATGGTGCCGTCAACCACGGAAACCACGCCTTTGGGAGAGATTGAATAGACGCCAAAGATCGACGACTCACGGCGCGGGTCTTTTTCTTTTTTCGGTAGTCCGTAGGGAGGATCAGTGAAGTAGATGGTGTCGTTTGGGTGGACACAGACGTCGTTCGGAGAGTTAAAGCGCTTGCCTTCGTAGCGATCGGCGACGGTCATTTTACCACCGCCGTTGGTGGTGAGAACAGAGACGCGGCGGTCACCGTGTTCGCAGGAGAGAAGACGTCCCTCATTATCAAAGGTGAGACCATTGGAGCCGGGTTCGTTGCCGTATCCCGTTGGGCCAGTGTAGCCGGAGGCTTTGAGAAAGACACTCAGGCCGTCTTTTTCGGACCACTGATAGACTTTGTTGGTGGGAACGTCCGAGAAAAGGAGGCGGTTTTCGGCCTTGTCCCAGACCGGGCCTTCGGACCACTCGAAGCCCATCGCGACGACCTCGATCCTGGCGTCTTCCGGGATCAGTTTGTTGATGGCTGGGTCGAGACGCTCGACGGAGCCGATGGTAGGACGGATCGTGCCATCCGGAGCAGGCGGAGCAAGCTGGGCAAGGGAGGTGGAAGCAAAAGCGAGAGAAAGAACTACAGAACGCATGTTTTGAACCTAGTGACTCCTCACAGGAGGGCAAGAGCGCAGGTGGATTTCTACGAGCGTTCTTTTTGGGTTCAAGAGTGTCCTTGTCGGGACCGTGACGGTGATAGTAATTCTCGCAGAGAGTGGGCTAAACGTGGTCGTTGAAATCGACAATTTCGGGCAGTTCAGTAGTGGTGGCCTGAGCGAGGGGGCGCTTCATCGGTTGGGGTGAATTGCACTCAAGAAAGGCTCTTATCCGATTTTGGATCGATTGTTACATGAGATTGAGCGCAGCCAAAGCGGCGTGGATTTTAAAATCGATCAAGAGGCCGTTCCGTTGGGATTTTTTCAGAAAGCGAGCAAGGTCACTGAAGGGGACGAGGTGGGTCGTGATGTCCTCGCCGCCAACTCCGCCACCAGGGCCGGATTTAGTGGCGTTTTCTGCGAAGAAGAGGTGGGTTATTTCGTCGGTCATACCGGCCGAGGTCGGCGATGAGAGGAGGGGCGTGATAGACTCGGAGGTATAGCCGGTTTCTTCGAGGAGTTCGCGGCGGGCGGTGTCAACGAGGGATTCTCCGG
>JAKMEV010000331.1:0-8871 GCA_022425785.1 Akkermansiaceae bacterium
ACACCGGAGATGGAACCTTTACGGATCGTGGAAGACAGTCTGGCATTCGACGATTCGGCTTGGATCTTGGTGCGGTTGATTTGAAAGAAGCCAGCGCAAAGATATACGTGCTGGAAGGACTTCCAGAGGTTGAATTCGTTTCTTATTTGCGGATCGAACACCCTCTTCCAGTTTCAGGAAAACCTGAGAATTTTAGCGCTGGTGGCGTGACAGTCGAAATCTCCTTGGATGATAGCAACGGTAGAGGAATCTTTTCGGAGAAAGCTCCTCTGAAAAACTGGACTTGGTCAGGCTCAGTCGGAGCTTCCCAAAGTGATCTTTATACTCCCAAGACCATATTCATACCGGAAAGCGGGAAATCCTACAGACTCACTCTTAAAATCGCCGAAGGCAATCTCCAAGCGCCAAAGTGCCGATTGCTATTCATAGGCGGTGGATGGAAATCTTTTGACTAGGCCTGTATCTCTTCCTTTTCCAATTTGACCGCAAGGCGAGCTCAAGGGCATCTCACCAAAAGTAGAGTCAAAGCTCCATGCACGAAAGAATCATGCCAACGAGATCGTCTATTTCCTTAATGAAACGGAGAATTTTTCTGGGATATGGCGCTGGAGTCTTAAGTCTATCTGGCGCTAAGGGCGGACCGAACGAGCGGCCAACCCTCGGCGCGGTTGGGGTTGGCGGAAAGGGATGGGTCGACTCACTCGGAGCATCAAGGCACGGAGAAATCGCAGCCTTTTGTGACGTCGATGGACTCGGAAAAAAACGAAGAGGAGGTTTCGTTGAGGCGGCAAAAAAGTGGCCCAAGGCAAAACGCTACACCGACTGGCGCGAAATGCTAGAGAAGGAGAAGCTTGATGGAGTCACGGTATCTACGCCTGATCATATGCACGCGCCGGTTACGATGACCGCCCTAAAGCTTGGAATTTCCCCCTACACACAGAAGCCCCTCACTCGCACGGTGCACGAAGCGCGCGCTATTACTTTGGCGGCGCGCGAGGCAAAAGTGGCAACTCAAATGGGCAACCAAAATCACAGCGGGGTCAACTACAAGGGCCTCGTAGACCTGGTTCGCGCTGGCCATCTTGGGAAGATCGAGCGGGCGTATGCTTGGTCAAATCGTCCCATTTGGCCCCAGGGTCACCAGCGACCGAATGGCTCCAGTAAGATTCCGGATGGCCTCCATTGGGATCTTTGGCTCGGCGTAGCGCCAAAGCGCCCTTTTCTTAAAGAGATCTATCATCCCTTCGCATGGCGCGGCTGGTATGATTTTGGGGCGGGTGCACTCGGCGACATGGGATGTCACATCATCGATCCCGTGGTCTGGGCGCTCGAGCTTGGACCGGCGCGGAGCGTGAAACATGAAGGCCCCGCGCCGATGAAGGAAACCTTTCCCGAGTGGGAGCGTATCCACTACGATTTTGCCGGCACGAAATATACTTCGGGTAAGAACTTTCAAATGATTTGGTATGATGGAAATCAGAAGCCAACGGCCGAAGAGGCAGGCTTCCCACCGAAGACTAAAATCCCGGACAACGGAGTCATTTTGGTCGGAGAGAAGGCCAGCCTGATCACAAAACACGGGAGTAGTCATCTCCCGGACTTTTATGTCGCCGGAAAGAAGCTCACTTATCCACTCGAAAAACCCGAAGGTGATGATCACTACGGTCAGTGGGTTTCAGCCATTCGAGGCGAAGGAACTCCCAGCTCAAACTTCGACTACTCGGGCCCGATGACCGAGACAGTGCTCCTCGGTACGATTGCTTGCCGTTTTCCAGAACAAATCCTGCGCTGGAATAGCGGCAAACTTAAATTTTCGAACAGCCCGGAGGCGAATACCCTTATACGACAGACCTACCGAAAGGGCTGGGAAATCGACGGCTTGTAAGACGAACTTCTCAGTGGTCCCTAAACCGCTCTCTAAAACACTCAATTACAATCCCCCTTTCTTTCCCATGGGTTCCGCCAAACCGGGGTTTCCGCGACCTTTCCGCCAAAAGCAATTTCCTCGCAATCGGCGGTCTTGCGAGACAGCTTTCGCTACCCCCAATCCACTTCATGATCAACGCAAAGACATCGACCCGCCTCATGGCCTGGATTTTGGCAGCCTTGCCACTTTCACTCATTCATCCCCTGTGCGCACAAAAAAACGAAGTCTCTTTCAGGCCCAACTTGGCTGACGAAGCAATCGCTAAAGACTTCTCGGCCGACCGCGCCATCGTCTTTATCGAAGACTCCGTTTCCCGCTGGCAATCAAACCGGAAATGCGTGACCTGCCACACAAATGGGCTCCATCTCGTCGCCGCATCACTGGCCACGCCAACATCAAAAGTCTTTCTAGAAAACAGAAAGTTCGCCCGCGATTATGTTTCCGGTTACATTTCGGGAAAGTCAAAACCCATCCGCCAGTATGGCGCCATCGAAGGCATCGTCGCCACCTCCAGTTTCCTCGCCATCAGCGAGATGACGACCGGGACGAAACTTCATCCCGAAACTGCGGCAGCACTCGACCATGCTTGGAAGAAGCAAAGTCCGTCAGGAGCCTGGGACAACTGGCTCAAATGCCATTGGGGTCCATTCGAAGTCGATGACCACTATGGCGTCACTCTCGCCACCATCGCCTTAAGCATGACGCCGCCAACCTATCAAAGGAGTGAAGCGGCCCTTGCGGCAAAGATCAAACTAAGGAAATTTCTTTGGAAGAATCCACCCACTTCCCTCCACCAGAAAGGAATGCTCCTCTGGGCTTCCAAATACGATCCAAAGCTGACCAGCCCGGATCAAACCAAGAATTGGATCAAGGAACTAAGAGAGCTCCAACAAAAGGATGGCGGCTGGGTATTGATCCAACTCGGAAATCAGGAGTGGAAACGCGAAGATGGAAAAGCCCAAAGCCAGATGAGCGATGGTTATGCCACCGCATTTTCAATTTTTGTTCTCCGCCAGGCCGGGGTGAACACCAATGATCCCGTGATCCAAAGCGGCCTGCGCTGGCTTAAATCGAATCAACGGAAGAGTGGTCGTTGGTTCACCCACTCCCCCCGCCGCGACGGGAAACACTACATCACCCAGGCCGCAACAAACATGTCCTTGCTCGCTCTTGCCAGCTGCGGTGAGTTGCCTCAATAACTCCTTTTCACCCCCTCCAGTCTAAATACGCCTTCAAAGTCCTCACGCCAAACGCAAACTCCTCGCAGTTGGATAGGCAGAATAGAGGATCTTTGGAGACTAGCAACACCCGCTGGGCAGCTGGGGCAATATGCTCCGAAAAATAAATTAAAAGTGATTGAATATAATTTGAAATAAAACTTCACGACGTAAACCCAAAGACTAGGTTGCGTCCCGTGACGAACGACACTCGGCGATTTCCAATCTATTTTTTTCTGATATGCCTTCTTCTGATACCAGATCCGTCATCGGCTGAAGTTAATCGGAACTACACCTATTCGTATTTCGAAAATGGACACCCAATCACCTTGGGAGCCAAAAGACGCAAATATACCTCAGCGCACAATGGAACTCGGGAAAACCCTGACATCATCGTTCAGACTGGATTTTACAGTCTTAGATTTGAATGCGATACCGGAGCCCTCAGTGGATTCGACCCCCTTGACGGAGGTGATTATGTTTCAGCCCTTACCGAAGATGTCACCCAGTTCTCTGCCGCCAACCTAGAGCTCTCTGCTTACATCGGAAGCGATCACTACACCTGCACAAGCGGCATCACCCAAGACACCGCCAACCAATATTTCCGCTTCATTGAAGGAGGACAATACGTGCAACGGTTTGACCATACGCGCTTGGTCTTTGTTTCTCCTCAAGGTGATGAAATCTATGGGCGGCTCGAAATCACAGCATGGCCAGATCACGTCACCTTCACCTTGGATTTCAGAGGAGACCCCGCCGTCACGCGCACTTCGATTTCTCTGACGACCCCAGCGGGAACCACACACCTGGAAGATAACCTCTCCAATAAAATATCGATGTCGGTTCAGCCCCACCTCAACGAAGACACCACCGCTCTGAATCCACCTACCTCTATCCCGAGCGCCACCATGTGGAATGGGGCGAGCCTCACTCGAAGCTGGGATTCCGAAATCGGAGGACTTCGACTCGATCTCCCTACCGGTGGGGTCAATCCATCCACAAATAAAAAAACGGTTCATGAATACACCTTCACCGTCAGCAATCCCACCAACACGCCAGCCAACATCCCTTTGATCTTTGCTCCAGATCGAGTCCGTGCCGCTACCGGAACGGTGATGACTTTATGTCACGATGATGGTCGACCAACTGGAATTCCAGTTCAAGTTTCCAAAAACTGGCACGGCACAGCCGGAAGCACCCCTCACGCAGGAAGGTGGCTGCGAGCTTACACGATGGTTCCCCTCGCTGCCGGAGCAAGCCAAACATTCCGATTAAAAACGATCTACGGCTACTGGGGAAATGGCACTTTTGGCACTGTCTCCCACTCTTCACTTTCCCTCATCGGATGGTCCAACCTCTATACCTGGAAATGGGACGAAGCTGCCCTGGGAGCCTGGGGGGAGTCGATGACCTATGATATTTCCCAGCACGCGGGAGGGGCTGTTTGTGGCGACGTCCGCCCAACCTTCACTACACCATTCAACGGAGCTACAACCCACAATTGGACTGAAAACGTCGGCGGCGCGGATTTTCTAAACTACTACAATAGCTCTAATGTCTATCAACCCGCCAAAAGACTCAAAACCTGCTACCGCTGGCCAGGACCAAACATGACCGAGGTTCTTTATTCCGGGGTCACTGCAGATGATAAAATTCGGTTTACCTACCGAACCCGAGCCTGTGGGACAATGGACTACAACCGCCGCTTCCATTCTTACAAATATGAATTTCTGCAAGATGTCATCAATCCTCGACGCCTGGCATTTTATCAGATGTCTGCCGACTACTACTTCACCTCTTTCTTCTCCGATTATTATGAAGGGGGCGCTACCGGCCTCGGCTCCGCAAAAACAACCAGTCCATCGGGAAATGGCTACAATGAAGCCTCCTTCCCCTTCACAAACCGTTGGCTGGCCATCAATGACACAAGCGCTGGTGCGGACACTCCGAATGCCAATCGCGGCTTGATCTCTACGGGCTCAAAGCTCAACGGGCTGCCGCTAGACCTTCATATGCACCCCTACTCCCGAACCTGGGGGAGCACGACGACCTTATTCGATCTAAGCTCAGATTCCGTGAGACGTTCCTACTCAAGTGGCGATGTCGTCGATGGTGAAATTTCATTCATCCTCCCCGCTAAATCGCCATCCGTTTACTGGGGAAGCGACTCAGAGTTCTCCAATCGAATTACCAACAGCACCCAACCCTGGGAATCTGTCCTCGATGAATTTCAATATAATCATGCAATCGATGTCACCATGCACCAAGGGACAATGGTCAAAAATTACCCGCTAGAAATCGATTGCACCGCCACCCTGACCCTGGCCGATTTCACGATCAATAGCGGAGGGATTGGCCACCTTCCCGTGTTACTCAAAAACGTTCCTCCAAGCACGGAACTCACTGCCCAACGATATCTGAATGGTGTGTGGAGTGACCTCGAAGACGTCCAGATCAACCAGCATGATTACTACCAAGGCTATTACGATTCATCAGGAAAAATGAACTACACCTTCAGCCTCAAGCGCCCATCAACTGATCTCTCCGAAAGCTGGAGAATCAGGATCCTTGGGGATCTCTCCCCCTTCGAGTTGTGGAAAGAAAGCTCCCAAAATTCTGCCCCACAAGCCGCTGACCAAGATCAGGACGGCATCCACCTCTACCTTGAATACATTCTCAACGGAAACCCCGGGGTCTCTGACCATAGCATCCTCCCCGACCTCTCGTTAGCAACAAACATCTACAGCTTTCATCGCAGATCAGAATCAACGACTGATTTCAGTCAGATTTTCCAGTACAGCTCTGACCTTGTTACCTGGAGCGACCTCAACATCACAGATAATCCACCAGCCAATGTCACGATTGCAGACCTCGGCAACGGAGTCGAAAAGGTTTCAGTTCAAATGGATAATCACACCAAAGTCTTCGTGCGCCTCAAGGTGACGAAAACGGGCGATACTTCCTACCTCCACAGTTCCAATCCCGGCTCTTTCTAACTTGCCTGACGGAGCTCGATTCTACCTCCATGCTTAACTGCGCATCCCCATTTCAAGAGAGTAGCTCGTTCGGCGATTCGTTTGACTCAGTCAAAACAGGACCCCAAATAAATCGGGAAAAGCACTAAGCCGTCTTTTCGGATCTCCATTCATATCGAAGATCATCCTCGAAAAAATCAACCAAGACCTCTTCGCCGCAAAGGCTGCTTGCTGAGGAAAAAAGAATGTAGACGAGGATTGTCGCGAATAGGCTCCAAGTGCTCACGCTTTGGTGTTGTGCGCCGAGCGAGGCAAGGCGCCTGTTAATTGCTAGAAATTTGCTTTTGGCACTATTGACATTTTTCCCGGAGGCATGAGACTGCAGCCCCTTAACCACACCTTGCCTATGCCAAATCCTCACTCTTCACCCTCCCGCTTTCGTGCCAGAAAAAGTCTCTCTTTCCTCTTTCTCAGTTTCCTCGTCCCTCTCTTGACGCCAGCCACCTCGCTTGCTCAGAACGGCGACAAAAAGGAGAAGAACAAGGGCCTCTTAATTTCGACAAACTGGCGCAAGTGGGCTCCCGACCCGGCTCCATTCCTCGAGCCTGAGGAAACCGCGAAATCATTCAAAGTGGCACCGGGGTTTCGGGTCGAACTCGTGGCCTCCCATCCCATGATCAAGGATCCGGTCTTTGCCGAGTTCGACATGCAGGGCCGCCTTTGGGTTTGTGAATTTCAATCCTATATGAGGGATGCCGATGGCTCAAAAACGAATGATCCAATCAGCCGGGTACAAGTGCTTGAGGATACCGATGGTGACGGGCGGATGGATAAAGCGACGACCTTCCTCGACAAAGTCATCAATCCCCGGAGTGTTTCGATTGTTCCGGGAGGCGCGCTGGTGGCAGCCGGCGACGGAAATCTTTTGTTTTGCGAAGACACCGATGGAGACCTTGTTGCTGACAAGCGGACACCAGTGGCTGAATATGCCAAGGCGGCCCCAAGCAACATTGAGCACGCCGAGAACGGGCTTCACTACGCGATCGATAATTGGATGTATAATTCCAAATCGAGTCGTCGACTCCAGTGGCGTGACGGCAAGATCATTAGCGAAGGGACCAAGTCGAGGGGACAATGGGGAATGGCCTCGGATGCCTTCGGCCGCCTCTATTTTAACAATAACAGCAATTGGTTCCAGACGGACTCGGAAATCTACGATCGCCTTTACGGCACTCCGGGCGCTCCCGGCCGGGGAGTCCGCGCGATTCGCACCAACACTGCAATGAACCGTGCCTATAATCCCGGCATGATCCAGGAGGATGGGCGGATCAACGGAGTGACCTCGGTAAGCGGCCTTGCCGTTCACAGCAGCGGCGCGTTTGGAACGGAATGGGAAGGAGCCATTTTTAGTTTCAGTCCTGGAACGAATACCGTGGGAGCCTTCCAACCGAATGCCCCGATGCCAGAGACCACGGGATATAAACACCGTCAGTATGACGACAAAAAGTGGACCAAGCGGGAGTTCCTCGCCAGCACCGACGAGCGCTTTCGTCCGGTCAACGGTTCCTTCGGACCTGACGGCTGCCTCTACATCGTGGATCTGAATCGCGGTATCATCCAGGACAAGAAATTCCTGACCAGTTACCTGCGTCGCCAGTCTGAAGAGCGAAAGCTTGATAAACACATTGGGGTTGGTCGCATTTGGCGAGTCGTTCCGGACAAGTATCAGCCAAAGGTAGCCCCGACGGATCTCGTGGGAGCCCTTTCCCACGACTATCTCTGGTGGCGTTTGGCCAGCCAGAAACGGATTGTAGAAGGAAACATGACCAAGCTTGTTCCCCAGCTCACCGAGCTTGCCAAAAACGGTTCGGCTCATGGACGGGTTCACGCGATGTGGGCGCTTGCAGGGTTGAAATCACTCGATCAGAAGGTGATTAATCACAATCTCTCATCAAAGGGGTGGTTTGTGAACCTGACCGCCTTGCGTCTTGCCGGAGAAGCCACCGGCAATCCTCATGCTTTCCCTCCGCAACTCGCTTCGACGGCGGAAAAGCTCGGCAAAAGCAAAGTGAAATTGGTCGCAGACTACGCCGGCAAGGTTGTCAAAACCGGATATCCGAATCGCTTCGCTTCGGTCTACAAGGACAAGATGTCGTCCTGGGTTAAGAGTGACAAGGAACTGGACCGTGCTTATCGCTCGGGTCTGACCGTATACAGCCAATACTGCGCGGCCTGCCATCAACCCACTGGTCAAGGTCTTAAAAATGTCGCACCCACCCTAGTCAAAAGCGATTGGGTCAACGGTGATCCAACGGTTCTAATTTCGGTGGCCATGAATGGACTGACCGGCCCCATCAAGGTAAACGGCAAGCCTGTCACCGATGTGCCGCCGATCATGCCCCCTCACATGTTTCTCAAAGATGACCAGATGGCTGATGCGCTGACTTACGCGCGCAATGCCTGGGGCAACAAAGCGGGTCAAATTACAGCTGCTCAAGTGAAGGCTTTCCGGGCCAAGCATGGTAAGCGCGTGACTCCGTGGACGGAAGCGGAACTTCGCTAAGTTTCCTTCCTGCTACTTCGATCCCAAGTGAGGGGGAGAGCTCCCTCAGGGCACCAAGGTCCCTAAACTCCAGAATGGCGATAGCAGTGGCGGACAGGTTGAGTTTAGAGAGCATTCGGTCCAAGCGAGCACGTTTTCAGTAACTGCGACTTAAACTGGATAGTTTTCCTCCCAAACAACCAAGCCATC
>JAKMEV010000011.1:0-10647 GCA_022425785.1 Akkermansiaceae bacterium
AACCCTCGGCGGAAAGGCCTTTCTCATCGACCTTTCCCTCGTCGGCGACTCCGATCTCAAAGCTGACATCACTAAGCAGGAAGTCATCGCTGCCGGCGGAGGCAATCTTGAGGAACTCCTCGTCAAACCCAACCGCGAGCAGTCCAACCCTTTCATCGTCACCGGAGCCACCAAGCTCCTTCTTGAACTTCAGGAAGCCGGCAAAATCGACGCCGTGGTAACCCTCGGCGGAACCCAGGGCACCTCGACCTGCGCTCCCATCCTGCAAGCCCTTCCCTATGGCTTCCCCAAGGTCATGCTCTCAACCGCCGCTTCCGGCGACACCTCACCGTTCGTCGGCATTAAAGACATCACCATGATGTTCGCCGTCTCCGACATCCTCGGACTCAACGTCTTCTCTCGAAAAATTCTCGCCAATGCTGCCGCCGCCGCCTGGGGCATGGCCCAATCCGAGCAGTGTATCACCAAGTCCACCGCCAAAGGAGTCATCGGAATGTCCAACCTCGGGGTTCTCACCCAGGGCGCGATGCACGCCATCGAACTCTTCGAAGCGGCCGGTTACGAAGTCATCACCTTCCACGCCATCGGTGCCGGTGGTGACGCCATGGAGCAAATGATGAAAGAAGGAATCATCACCGCCGTCTTTGACTACGGCCTCGGCGAAATTGCCGACGGAGTGTGGGGCGTCCTCCGCGCCGGCGGACCCGAACGACTCACCGTCGCTGGCAAACTTGGCCTTCCCCAGGTCATCGTTCCCGGCGGATCCGAGCACCTCGGCATCCTCGTCAGCGAGCCCAGCGTCATTCCCGCCGGATACGAAGATCACCAAATCACCTGGCATTCACCTTACGTCTTCGTTCCCCGCCTCAATGCCGAGGAACAAAGCCGCGTCGCTAAAGTCATCGGAGAGAAACTCACCCACTCCACCAAAGACACCCTTTTCCTCATGCCTCTCAAAGGTGTGAGCAGCTACTCCGCAGAGGGAGGCGAACTCTACAACACCGAGCTCGACGCCGCCTACTGGGAGTCACTTCAAAAAGAACTCCCCGACACCATCGAAATCGAAGCCATGGACAACAACGCCCAGGATGACGCCTTCGTCGAACGCGCCGTCAGCTACCTCATCGAAAAACTCGAAGCGTAATTATTTTTCCCCTACCAAATCTCAAACCAAAACAACCAACCAACAAATACAATGGCTGACTTAGACGACATCAGAGACGGAGACAATTTTGGTCTCAACACACCTGCAGACACCTCTTCATTCTACCTCAAGGGAATGAACAGTGCATCATGGGGCATCAAAAACCGTATGTCCCGTATCTTTAACCGCAAGTCCGGACGCACCGTCATGCTTGCTTTCGACCACGGCTTCCTTATGGGACCGACTTCCGGTCTTGAGCGCATCGACCTCAACATCGCTCCTCTTGCTGAAGAAGCCGACTGCCTCATGGGTTGCCGCGGCATGATCCGCACTTCCATCCCTGCGGAAAACACCAAGCCAATCTGTCTCCGCACTGATTCCGGCACCACGATTCTTACCGAGATGAACCACAACGTACTCATCTCTGAAATCGACGCCATCGGCATGAACGTTTCCGCAATGGCCGCCATGCTCGCCATCGGCGACGCTGACACTGAAGCTTCCACCGTGGCTAACTTCTCCAAGCTCGTAGACATCGGTAACAAATACAGCATCCCCGTCATGGGTGTCACCGCTGTTGGTAAAGATATGGCTCGCGACTCCCGCTACTTCGGCCTCGCTTCCCGCGTTTGTGCTGAGAACGGCGCTTCCATCGTCAAGACCTACTACACCGAAGGCTTCGAAAACGTCGTGGCAGCCTGCCCCGTCCCCGTTGTCATCGCCGGCGGCAAAAAGCTCCCTGAGCTCGAAGCTCTCGAACTCTGCTACAACGCCATCCAGTGTGGCGCTTCCGGGGTCGACATGGGCCGCAACGTCTTCCAATCCGACAAGCCTCTCGCCATGATGCGTGCCGTCAAAGAAGTCGTCCACAACGACGCCAAGCCCGCCGAGGCCATCGAAATCTACAACGCTGGATAAACCTGTGGCCGGGGCCTACCGCCCCGCCACCAATCTTTTCAACCCCGGGCGAAAGCCCGGGGTTTTCCCTCTCCCTCATTCACTCTATCTCTCTTCATACCATGACCCGCGCCGCAAAAATCGAGCTCATCCGTTCCCGCCCGCAACTCTCCGTCGCCACCCTCAGCGCCGACATGGGCAACCAAAACGCCGCCCTCCAAACCCTCAAGGAGAACGACGTGAACCTCCTCCACTTCGACGTCATGGACGGTAACATCTGGCCCAACATCACTGTCGGATCACCCTTCGTCGCCGGACTAAAAACCGACCTCCTCAAGGACGTCCACCTTCTCATCAACAAGCCCAAACAACACATCGACGCCTTCGCCAAAGGGGGAGCCGATCTCATCTCTTTCTCCGTCGAATACACCGCACACATCAACGACACCCTCGCGCGCATTTCCGCCCACGAAGACATCGTCCGCGGCGTCTCCCTCAACCCCGGCACTTCGCCCAGCTTCATCAAAGACTACCTCGATCAAATCGACTACGTCCTCCTCCTCGGCGTCGGCCCTTACTCCGGAAAAGAACTCTTCCTCGACGACATCCCTGCCAAAATCAAGACCCTCCTCGAGTGGAAACCCGAGCTCCTCATCTGCATCGACGGCGGCGTAAACAAAAACACCATCGCCCAAATTTCGGCCATGAACCCTCACTTCGTGGTCTCCGGATCCGCCATCTTCAACAACGAAGACCCCGTCGAAAACCTCGCCTTCTTCAACAACGCAATCAGCGCCTAAACCTCTCTTAACTCATCCCATTTCAATACCATGTCTGAACAAATTCACGCCGGAAAAATCGCCATCGTCACTGGAGCCTGCGGAGGAATCGGCCGCGCCACCGCCGAACGTCTTCGCAACGACGGAGCCACCGTCGTCGGCCTCGACATCAACCCCGACGTCGCCACCAACCTCACCGGCGAGCGCCTCTCCGGAGCCGTTTGCGACATTACCGATGACGCCGCCCTCAAAGCCGCCGTTGACAAAACCGTCGCCGAGCACGGCGGCCTCGACATTATTGTCGCCAACGCTGGCATCTTCAAATCCGGCGAATACATCGATGCCGAAGAAGACAGCTGGGATCTCCATCTTCGCATTAACCTCACCGCGACCCAACGCTTCCTCAAGTTCTCCATCCCCGCCCTCAAGGAAAGCGATAAGCAGGCAAGCATCATCATCATCGGCTCACGCAACTACGCCGCTCCCGGACCAGGCGCTTCCGCCTACTCCGTCACCAAGGCCGGCGTGACCCAACTCGCCCGCGTCGCCGCTCTCGAACTCGCCCCCTTCGGCGTCCGCGTCAATGTTCTCCATCCCGATGCCGTCTTCGACACCGAGATTTGGACCGACGAAGCCCTCGAAAAATCTGCCAAGCGCTACGGCATGACCGTGCAAGAGTATAAAACCAAAAACCTCCTCAGCACCGAAATCACCTCCCCGGGCGTCGCCGCTCTCGTCAGCACCGTCGCCGGCCCCGTCTTCTCCGCCACCACCGGCGCCCAGATCCCCATCGACGGTGGAAACGACCGCGTGATTTAATCACCCTTCATAGCTAAGTGGCCGCATTGCCATCCGGTGATGCGTCGATGCAACGACAGACCGTGGAAAAGTGCGCGACGGAAATTAAGATCGTCACAAAACAGTATTTCGACAAAAAATTCCCGTCACTTGATTTTCAGGGTCGGGCACAGCAGGATCAACGTGCCACATGACCCGTCATTCTTTCGTCGTAATTCTATCATTTCTCTCCTCAAGCTTTGCCGGAGCCAGAGAATCTGACTTCGCGCACTTCCTTGAGCCCGGCTTTCCATTCTGCGAAATCACCGTCGACGCACGGGCTCTGGGTAAGGAATTCCCGAAAGACAATCTTATTCCACGCGGATTGGTCGTCCGGGTGGCCGAGGACACCTACCTCGCCTACGACACCGATCTCTGTCGCTTAGCAGTTGCGTGGACCGGCGGATTTCTGACCGAGGAAAGTCTCGCGACGATGTCCTATCATCAGGCAAAAAAGAAAAAGGGCGGTGGCCAGATAAAGCTACCAACTCCGATCGGTGATCCGATCTCTGCGAGTGGCCTTTATCCCGGAGTGCAGTTTGGGATGACGCCAACGTTCCACGACCCCCGCCCGGCAGGAAAAGAACCGAAGGAAATTGGTCGCGGCGCTTTGCCGAAAGGAATGGTGAGATGGGTTTCGGCAACCGCCATCGGAAATCAGGTGAAATTAGACTACGAAATCGGCAAGGTGAAAATCCGCGAAATCCCTGCGGCCGCGAACGACACCGTCATCCTCCGGCATTTCCAGGTCAGTGAACACCCCAGGGAGCAGCTGACCATTGTCATCGGAACCGGACACTGCCAGCTCATCAATCCACCTTCCGGCAGCACGATCAAACAAGAGGGTGGAATCAATTACCTCACCCTCGATCAGGCCGACTCACCGCAGGAATTTGCGATCGCGCAGTCAGCGAAAAAACTAAATAGCAAAATATCCGCTCTCATTAAAATGAACGCGGCCTCCGACCATTGGCCCAAACTCACGAAGACCAGAGGTAAGCTCGCAGCCGACACTGCTGACTATGTCATCGATACCATCCCCCTTCCGATGAACAATCCCGAGCGACGCAACGTTCGACCTATCGATATTGACTTTGCCGACGGATACGCAGTGGTTGTCACTTTCGATGGAGATCTTTGGAAAGTGAGGGGCTTGCAAGGAGACCTGCAAAATATCACCTGGCAACGCATCGCTTGTGGCATGCAGGAACCAAGTGCGGTGCAGATTAAGGACGGTGAGATTTTCGTCTTCGGACGCAATGGCATCACGAAAGTCTTCTCCGGAAAAGAAGGACTCGTGTATGAAAATCACAGCAGCGATTTTTGGCAAAGTGCCGAGACGCGGGATTTTGCGCACAGCTTGTCCGTCGATCACAAGGGCCACTTCTACTTCAGCAAAGGCGGCCAGCAGAACGACTATCCTTCAAAGCACAGCGGCCGCGTTCTCAAGCTCGACGACGACAATAAAGTCAGCATTTTCGCCAGCGGCTTACGTAATACCTACCTCACGATTCGTCCTGGCACTGACGAAATCTACGCCAGCGACCAACAAGGACACTGGATACCCGCGACTCCCATTCACCGCATTATGGAAGGTGGCTACTACGGATTCCAACCCGCCGCTCCGTGGGGTGTTCCCGAACCGAAAATCACACCTCCCCTTTGCTGGATTCCACACACCGTGGCAGGATCCGGACTCGGCCTCGTTTGGGCGGACCAAAAACGCTTCGGCCCCCTGAGCGATTCTCTCATCTACCTCGACTTCCGCCGTCCCGGCTTGCTGCGAACCTATCTCAATCAACGCGAGGGACAGGCCGCGTCTGTTCCCCTGCCAGCCACCTTTGACTTTCCTTTGCTCAAAGGCGCCGTCAATCCCACCGACGGACAACTCTATCTCGTGGGCTTTCAAATTTGGGGATCTAACTCCAACGGCATTCGCGGCATGGCCCGTCTCCGCTACACTGAAAAGCCATCACTACTACCAACCCGTGTCATCGCTGGAAAAAACGCGATCGTTTTAACCTTCGATCAAGAACTCGATCCCACTGTCGGCAAGATCACAACCCGCCGATGGAACTATCAACGCAGCGGCAAGTATGGATCAGGCCACTACCGCCCCGATGGCAAATCAGGCGAGGAATTTCTTCCCGTAAGTGCTCCACAATTCTCGGCGGACCGCCGATCTGTCCTCCTCGCAACTCCCGATCTGGACCCGGTCCATCAACTCGCGGTGAGCTACGAACTTAAGTCTGCTTCCGGCCAATCATTTTCCAATGCAGCCTACCTGACCCTCCATCACACCTGGCCTCTCGATCTAAAAATAGAGGGCTTCTCCGGCCTTGATCTTGCCAAGCTGGCGGCCAACGCCAAAGACCAACAGCCCTCCCCTCAGAAAATGAAACCCACAATCGAACGCGGCGCCAAAGTCTATCTCGCCATCGGCTGCGCTGCCTGCCATTCCGTCGACGGCTCTTCCAATGGCAGGAGCGGTCCGTCTTGGAAAGGTCTCGCTGGCTCAAAACGAAAACTTCTCACCGGCGAATCCGTCGAGGTCACGACCGAGTATCTTCGGGAATCCATTCTCGATCCGACCGCAAAGGTCGCCAAAGGCTACAACCCCAGAGACGTCGGCATGCCATCCTATCGCGGAATCCTCTCCGACTCCGATATCGAGTCGCTCATCCTCTATATCCAATCGTTGAAGAAATAATGGCGATCAGGTCAGCGTAGCAGTGATTGAAAGCTCGCTGGACCACTTTCGAAATTCTTTTCCATGAAACGCCCTTTTTCCTATCTCCTTCTCTCCACTCTTCTTTTCCAATCCCTCAGCGCTGAGAAACCCGATCCCAAATCGCTGGAGTTCACCAAATGGACTCCCGACTTCCCTGTCCCTGACCCGGTCGCTATTTCCTTCGACAATCAGGGCCGCGCCTATGTCACGCAGACCCAACGCCGCAAGGCCAACGACCTCGACATCCGCCAAAACCGCGACTGGATCCCAGACGATCTGAGCTTCCTGTCCCCTGACGACAAGCGGACCTTTTACCGGAAACACTTCACTCCGAAAAACAGCGAGGTCAACAAGAGGCGGGTTAAAGACTTCAACAAGGACGGAAAGCACGACCTCGACGATCTCCAGTTTCTCACCGAGCGTATTCACCTCATCGAAGACACTGATGGCGATGGGCTCGCCGACAAAACATCAGTATACGCCGAAGACTTTAAAGACGAAATCGCAGGCATCGCCGCAGGTGTCCTTCATCACGAAGGCGACGTCTATACCACCATCGTGCCCGACGTTTGGAAACTCCGCGACACCGACAACGATGGCAAAGCGGATACGCGGGAATCCATTGCCTACGGATTCGGCCCTCACCTCGCCTATGCCGGTCACGACATGCACGGACTCACTTTGGGACCCGATGGCCGCATCTACTGGACCGTCGGCGACAAGGGCCTTGGCGCGACTTCAAAAGAAGGTCTTCATTTCAAATACCCCAACCACGGAGCCCTGCTCCGCTGTGATCCCGACGGCTCGAACTTTGAGGTCTACGCCCGCGGCCTCCGCAACGTGCAGGAAATCGCCTTCGATCAATTCGGTAATATCTTCGGAGTCGACAACGACTCGGACCGCCCAGGCGAGAAGGAACGCTTTGTCTACATCGTTCGGCACATGGACGCAGGTTGGCGCTCCAACTGGCAATATCGCAATGGCGTTTACAACCCCTGGATGGATGAAAACCTCAGCGGCCCCTATCAGAAAGGACAACCCGCCTACATCACTCCGGCAATCTCACTTTACAACAATGGCCCCGCCGGAATGGCCTTCAATCCCGGTACCGCACTGAACGAAGAATGGCAAAACTACTTCTTCCACACCAGCGCGCCCAACGGCCAACATTGGGGCTTTCAGGTCGAACAAAACGGAGCCTCTTTCAAGATGGTCAACGATATGAAGATCACCAGCGGCGTCCCCATCGTTGGCATCAACTTCGGACCTGATGGCGCGCTCTATGGAGTCGACTGGGGCGGCGGCTATCCTCTCAACAAAAAAGGCGCCGTCTGGAAATGGGATGTCGCCAAAAAGCATCCTCTTCGCGAAGAAACCGCCGGAAAACTCAGCTCTGACTTTTCCAAACCCTCAACTGACTTCCTCATCAAGGACCTGGGCCATACCGACCAACGGGTCCGGCTCAAAGCCCAATTCGAATTGGTGAAACGTAAGCTCCGCGATGAACTCGAAAGCGCTGCAAAAAAGGGCAGCCAACTCACGAGAATCCATGCCATCTGGGGAATCGGCCAACTCAATCGCCAAGCGAAGTCACCTGACTTCAACTTCCTCCTCGGCCTCCTCAATGACTCGGATATCGAAATCCAAACTCAAATCGTCAAAACCATAGGCGATCACTTCGGCACCCAGCTCGCCCTTCATTTGGCCCCGCCTCCTTCCTCCCAGGTATCTCCTCTCACCCCGGCCCTGAGACCTCTCCTAAGATCCTCTTCGGCTCGACTCAAGTTTCACGCCGCGATTGCCCTCGGGAATATTGGAAACCCCCTCGAAGCTGACTCCATTCATGACCTTCTCGGACAGACCGACGAAGACAAAACCTATCTTCGTCACGCTGCCATCATGCTCGCCACCGGATGCATTTCCGACGCTGATCTTATTTCTCTCGCGAAGCACAAATCCCAGCTAGCTCAAAAAATCGCCGTCGTGGCCCTGCGCCGCCGAGGCTCTGCTGAAGTTGGTGTGTTTTTAAGTTCTCCTCTCGAGCACGTCGCTGCCGAGGCCGCCCGCGCGATCCACGATGACTGGACCATTCCCAAAGCAATGCCCGCTCTGGCCGCATCCCTGGCCACTACTTCATGGATCAACAACGAATCTCTCATTCGCCGCGCTATCAATGCCAACTTCCATCTTGGAACACCCGAAGCCGCACAATGCGTCGCAACTTTCGCCGCCCGTACCGATGTTCCCGAGCCGCTCCGGCTAGAAGCGCTCGATGCCCTCGCAAAATGGTCGGAGCCAGCAAAACTCGACCGCGTGGTCGGTCGCTATCGTCCGCTCGAGAAACGAAAGCCTGCCATCGCCAGAGAGGCCATTACCACTCAACTCAAAAAGCTCCTCACCGACAAAAGTCAAAACATCCAGAGCCAAAGCATGAGCCTCGCTCGCTCCTTGTCCGTCCAAATCCCCGGCGAAGCCCTCATTGCGGTCGCCCAAAATGATTTTTCTCTCCCTAAACTTCGAGTCGAAGCTCTCCGCGGACTCGGCGCTCAAAACCATCCCGAATTGGAAACCCACCTCACCGCCGCCCTGAAGGTCCCGAAGGTTGAAATCCGTATCGCCGCCCTCGATCTTCTCAGTCAGAAAAACAAAGAAGCCGCCTTCGAAGTCACCAAGTTTCTCCTGCGAAACGAAAAAGCTCCGCTCACCGAAAAACAAGCCGCGATCTCCCTTCTGGCCAGAGCGCTTGCTTCCCCAAAAAGCGACGAGCTACTGAACAGCTACCTCTCGGAATTCAAATCCATCCCCGCCGGACTTCATCTCGACTTTGCCGAAGCCGCCGTAGCCCGGAAGTTAAATGCTCCTTCGCCCGACTTCGCCCATACTCTTCATGGCGGCAATGTCGAGCGCGGAGCCGATCTCTTCGTCAACCACCTCGCCGCTCAATGCGTTCGTTGTCACAAGATCAAGAATGGCAAAGGGAGCGACATCGGGCCCAACCTCAAATCAATCGGTCGCCAAAAAGACCGCGCCTATCTTTTGGAAGCACTGGCGGAGCCCCAGAAAGTTATTGCCAAAGGCTACGGTGCCATTTCCCTCACACTCAACGACGGCAGCACCGTCGCCGGAAGCTACCGCAGCGAGAAAGATGGCATCATCGAAATCCGCGACGCCAACAACAAGGCTACTAAAGTCAAAGCCAGCGACGTCAAAGAGCGCAGCGAAGTCATTTCCACCATGCCTCCCATCGGCCTCATCCTCACCAAACGAGAAATCCGCGACCTCATCGAATACCTCGCTTCCCTGAAGGCGAAGTAGGGTCAGGTGTGTGGTTTGAGGAAGGAAAGAAACCAAAGTTCTTACTCTAGCCTCGATTACGATGGCGCCGTTCACCGTTTTTGAATTCTCTCTCCTCATCAGGAAAACCCTGCTATTCAGAGGGCTCACGATAATCATTTGACCGCCTGGTCGGTTTATGCATTTTTATGCACCTACTATGAAAATATTTTCCCTGCTCACCTGCTCCTTCTTGCTTTCCATTCCGCTTTTGAGCGCAAAGGTTACCGTTCAGAAGGAAGGGGAAAAAGCCACCTTGCTGGTCGACGGAAAACCCTTCGAAGTCCATGGGGTTGGCGGCGGTGGAAGCTTGGAAGCTCTCAAGAACAACGGAGGAAATGCGGTGAGAACCTGGGGTATCGATGAAAATACTCAGGCCATTCTCGACGATGCCCACTCCAAGGGAATCAAGGTCGCCCTCGGCTTCTGGCTCGGCCACGAACGCCATGGCTTCAGCTACACTGATTGGGATTCCAACGTCAACCAGGCCGAGACCCTTTTCGCGGCCGTCAAAAAATACAAAGATCATCCGGCCCTCCTCCTCTGGGGACTTGGCAACGAAATGGAAGGATTCGAAAAATCCTCCAATCCCGCCATCTACACTCAGATCGAATACCTCGCCCGCGCGGTCAAAGAGCTCGACCCGAATCATCCCGTCATGACGGTCACCGCCGAGATTGGTAAAAAGCAAATCGAAGGACTCAACCGCTTCTGTCCCAGCGTTGACATTCACGGAATCAATTCATACGGGGGCGGCCCTTCCATCCCCAAGCGATACCGCGAAGGGGGCGGCGTCAAACCCTACCTCATCACCGAGTTCGGGCCAGCCGGCACCTGGGAACGCCCTCCCAATAAATGGGGCATGCCCAATGAAGCTACCAGCACAGCAAAGGCCATTGATTACCGCAATTCCTTCGAAGCATTCA
>JAKMEV010000023.1:0-12086 GCA_022425785.1 Akkermansiaceae bacterium
TTCGAAAACCATTGGACGAAATCATCGAAGATGTGGCTGCTGAGATCGGGAAATCCGAGAAGACAACCCACTTCGTGACACACTCGATGGGTGGGATCGTGGTACGCCTTTTGGCAGATCGCTTTCCAGAACTGGTCACGGGAAAGATTGCCATGCTGGCTCCACCCAATCAAGGGAGTGAGATTATCGATTGGTTGTCCGATTCCTTCTTGGGACGCTGGGCGCTGGGTCCGGGAGGGATGGCAATGTCGACCCAGAAGACTCCGCTTGAGATTCCGGGATTTAAGCTGGGAAATAAGGTCATGGTGATCATGGGGGAAAGCAATCCTATGCCGCTGTTTCGTTTTTTACTCGATGAAGAGAACGATGGGATTGTTTCGGTGGAGAAGGGGAAGGTTGAGGGAATGAGTAAGTTTCGAGTGCGGCCCGGCGACCATACCTTTATCATGGGAAGACCCGAGATTCAGGTTGAAGTAGGGGAGTTTTTGAAAGCCACCGGGCCACAGGATTAGTCGAGCTATCTCGCGTTGGGCTTCTTTAGAGATAAACACGCCTCATGTGGGCTGTCGCATGCTGGGTTTTGGCTCCTTTGCATAAAAAAGACCCGTCGAGAATTCCGACGGGTCTGGGGCAAGAGATTTTGAGTTGGAGCTTACTTGGACTTGGAGGCTTTCCACTTTTCCGCGCTCTTGCTAATGAGAACGGAGGCGGGTTCGGTAATCTGCGGTGATTTTCCGTATCCGAAATCAGCGGGTTTGAGGTTGAGTTTTTTGAAATGGTCGCCGCGATTGAGAAAGCTGAAGCGACTCGGGTCGAAGGGATCGACAAAAGAGACGTCAACTTTGGAGGGAACCTCGAGACCGGTGAAGTGGAAGGCGGCATTGATGAAGATGCGGCGAAGTCCTTCGTTGTCGAGGTCGCAGGAGGATCCCATGGTGGTGCAGAGGGCCGTGCCTTCTTTCCCCTGGGGTGTTTGGTATTTTTTCAGCCAGACAGCGGGTTGGGGTTGCTTGCCTTTGACGTCGGCGGACTCAGGGACGAGGGCTTCGGTGACGACTCCATGAACCAGGATGGTGGCATTGTCTTTGGTGACGCGGCGGACGCCGTAGACGTCGCTTTCCGCGAAGACGTCGGAAACCCCGTTGAGAATAGGGTGTTTGGTGTGGGGCTCGTTGATGACGCCGCGGGCACCTTGTGACCCGTGTCCACCATAGTGGCCGGCCCAGCCTTCACCGAGAACGTCAGGTCCGAGGTTTCCCCAATTAATTCCGCCAAGTTTACTTTTCGTGCGGAAGCCGTGAGTTGAGGTGCGGAATCCGAAGACGGGTTTTCCGGCGTTGAGGTAATCGGCGAGGGGTTTGAGTTGGTCGTCGGGAAGATCACGGAAGCGAAGTCCCAGGATGAGAAAGTCTGCGGTGTTGACGGCCTCGGTGCCGGGGATGTTTTTCTGGGAATTGGCATCGATGAATCCACCTTCTTTGTTCTGGGAGAACAGAACGGTGGTTTTAAATCCGTGATGTTTGGAAAGAATCTTGGCCAGCATGGGGCAGGATTCCTCGGAGCGATATTCGTCGTCGCCCGCAATGAGGACGATGTGTTTTCCGTTGCCTGGTTTCCCTTTGGTCCCGGGGAAGCTCAGGGTGTTGGCTTGAGCGGCGGTTACTCCGAGAGCGCATGTCAGTGAAAGGATGATTGTTCGCATGGAAGGAGGGATACCGCGATTACTGAGGTAATCTCTCAGAGAGAGGAGATTTTATGGGTGTCAGAAGTGAGGTGTTGAAGACAGCTTCATTGATTCGTGATGAATCGTCCCATGAAAATCATCCGAGGACAGAGTGACAAGGCCTGACTTGCCTCAGCTCAGATTACTAGCTATCTTATCTCCATTACTCTAAGATAAGCATATTTGGCTGGATCCGATGATGAAACGAACTTCCACTTATCTCCTATTACTCCTTTCTCTGATGCACTTCGGTTTTGGAGCGATTGATATTCAAACCGCGAGTGTCTCCGCCTTGGCTCCAAACGAGGAGGACGTCCTGTTGGAGTATGTCGATGATTTCAGCAGTGGGGATTTGATTAACGAAGGAAGCCCTTTTTTGTTGGACTGGAATTCGACGGCGGCTTTTGGATCAGGGGGAGTCGGAAATTCGTTCGTGGTTGAGTATATGAACGACGGGATTTACGAAGGGGGTGATAAGAAGAATACCTATTTTGATCCGGGTCGTCTACCTGCCGTTGTTACCTACAACTTGGATACTTCGTTTGTGACGGGTGGCTATAATTTGACGAGTATTTCCACTTTTATGGGATGGGGGTTCCAATCCAGAGTCCATGTGCACCAAGACTACAAGATCGAGATTAGCCTGGTAGGATCGGCCGATTATGTCTTGCTGACCGATGTCCTCTATACTCCGTTCACGGATCTGACATATTTTGATGGCAACTATGAGTCGAAGGTACGCGTGGTGGAAGATGTTACCGGGATTTTGGCCAGTGGGGTGGATAGTATTCGTTTCACCTTTAATGATACCGGCGGACCAGCCGGGGGAGGAGGGGCCTTGGGAACGGTCATTCGGGAAATCGATGTCGTGGGCTTCGCCGTTGGAGGCAATCCCAATGCTCTCGTGATCACGACCCCAACCGAGCGTCAGATCGTTCAGCGTAATAGTTCGAATGTGGCTGATATTCCCATCGGAGGAACGTTCGTTAGCAATCCTGATTTTGTGGAAGCCCGGGCGGTGGTGAAGTCGGGAGGAGAAAACAACGGGACAACGACATCATGGCAGACCGTTGAGGCGGTGCCCACCGGCGGGACGTTCTCCGGAGTGCTTTCCAATGTACCTGCGGGTGGATGGTATGAGGTTGAGGTGCGCTCTGTGGTCGGGGGAATTTCATCGAGTCCGGTCACGGTTGGGCGGGTCGGAGTGGGGGATGTCTTTATCTGTGCGGGACAATCGAATTCGGCAAACCAAGGAACGCCGGCCTTAACTCCGTCCAGTGACCGCGTGTCAGCGAGAGATAGCGTTGATGACAACAGCTGGATTGCGGCTGTTGATCCGATGCCCCTTGCTGAAGGGTCGATGGGGTCACCCTGGACCCGCTTGGGAGATTTGATTGTTGCCGGAGAAGATGTGCCTGTTGGCTTTATTTCTCTTGGACGAAATAACACTACCGTTGCTGCTTGGAGTCCCAATTCTTCAAATGACAACAACTTGTTGAATCCGGCGATCAAGTCATTTTCACAAGATGGTTTCCGAGGGGTTTTGTGGCATCAAGGGGAAGCCGATAGCGCTATTTCGACATCAGCTGCAAGTTACCGCGACACCCTGATTGGAATTATTAATCATGGTCGTGGGCCGAATGGAGCCAATTGGGACGTTCCCTGGTATGTCTCGGAGGCGTCTTATCAACCCTCTGATCCATTGACTGTTGAGGAAGGGATTCTTGCGGGGCAGCGGAAGGTGGCCTTTGATGTTACCAACGTTTATCTTGGCGCTGATACCAACGACTTCCATTTGGAGGGCCGCTCCTCGGACGGGGTGCATTTCAATGCGGCGGGCCTAGCTGAACATGCACAACAGTGGTTCGAGGTGATTTACCAAAGAGTGCCCGCAGAGGCCCGGAATGGAGATTTTGAATTGAATACTGATGTCTCTGTGACGGGAGTGTCTCCTCTCGCTGAAAATACCTTCGCAGAAACCGTAAGTTCTGCCATCAACAGCCCGGCCGTTCTGGACTGGCGGATTCTGGGGGTGAGTGGTGATGCCTCAGCAGATGGATCAAATGGTTTTTTCAATCCCGGATCAGAGGCTTATTCCAAAGGAACATTGGCCAACATGAGCGGACCTCATGCGGCGACGATGCGTGGTGGCAGTGGTAATAATTATTTCTTGCAGACACTGCGGGCTTTTGTGAAGCCGAATAAGACCTACTTCCTGAGTGCTGCTTTTGGAAAAAGAGATGTCGGAGCTGAAATCTATGCCGGAGCACGTCTTGAATTAATGAATGGGAGCAATGTCATGGCATCACTGTCGGTGGATAGTAATAAGCTCAATACCTTGGCGGGTGGGAATGCCACGGGGAAGTTCACCAATGCGACATTGCGTTACGATACCGGAGCCCTGGCGGGGCAAGCTCATGAGTTGGGGATACGTATCTTAAAAGTTGGCGGGGGCGTGAATACTTATTTGGATTTTGACAATGTCGTGCTTACCGAGGTGAACACCTCATCCGCCTTTGTGAGCTGGCTTGACTCGTTCTCCCTGGTGGCCGATCCCAATCAGGATTCGGACGGCGATGGGGTTAGAAATCTTGTGGAGTATGCCATTGGGACCTCCCCTCTGGTAGTTGATAATGTGTCGGTCCTTGGGAGCATGGTGGGAGATGCTATTCGTGTGACCCGTCGTAAAGGGAGCGTAGGCGGTTTGGCATATACGATTGAATCTTCGACTGACTTATCCGTAGACAGCTGGACTGCTCTGGGAGGGGTTGTTGAGAATGTGGTCTCGACCAACGGCGACTTTGAAACCGTTGATTTTACACGCGATGGTGGATGGTTCCCGGGAGCGGAGGACGAACTCTACTACCGGCTCAAGGTCGAGATCGTTGACTAGACTTTTTTGACAAATTGGGACTTTAGTTTCATGGGGCCAATACCGTCAACTTTGCAGTCGATATCGTGGTCGGCTCCCGGATCAATGCGGATGTTCTTCACTTTGGTCCCAATTTTCAAGGTGGTGGATGTTCCTTTGACCTTGAGATCCTTGGTGAGTTGAATTGTGTCGCCGCTTTGGAGTTCGTTTCCGTGGGCGTCTCGCAGGATTCTCGCTTCTGCCTCGGCTGCGGCTTCTTCTGCCGACCATTCGTGCCCGCAATCGGGGCAGGCGAAAAGTGGTCCGATCTCGTAGGTGTATTCGGACTGGCATTCGGGACAATTTGGAGGCTCGCTCACAAGGAGTGGTCTAGTCCCTCCGCGGGGAAAGGGAAAGGTGTTTGCTGTAAGCTTTTTAAGCTGACTCCGTGAGGATCATTTGAAGAAGTTCGCCCTTGAGGGCAAGACGCTTGGTCTTGCGTTTGTAGATGATGAGAAGAACGAGAAGAACGAGAATCAAACTTGTTGTTCCCATCGGAGTGGTGTTGGACTTCGACACCATTAGAAAATTTGAATTTTCTGAGGAAGTGTTCCCGGGGGGGTGGCTATGCGATAATATGGTCCACCTTGTGGCCGTGGACATCGGTGAGTCGGAATCGCCGGCCCTGGAATTTGTAGCTGAGCTTGGTATGGTCGACGCCCATTTGATGAAGGATGGTGGCTTGGAGATCGTGAATATGGATGGCATCCTTGTCGTAGTGGTGTTTGTTGGCGTTGACGGGAGAGCCGTCGGGGCGGACGATTTTGGAGCCGTATTTGTCAGTGTGACCGACGGTGATGCCGCCCTTGATGCCGCCGCCGGCCATCCACATTGAGAAACAGGCCTGATGGTGATCACGACCGTAGTTGTCTTTTTTGATGAACCCCTGTGAATACGGTGTGCGTCCGAATTCGCCGCCCCAAATGACGAGGGTGTCTTCGAGGAGGCCGCGTTGTTTGAGATCCATGACCAGAGCGGCAGAACCGCGGTCGGTTTTTTTGCATCGATCGCGCATGGAGCCGGGGAGTCCGCCGTGGGCGTCCCAACCCTGGTGGTAGAGTTGGATGAATTGGCATCCGCGTTCGGCGAGGCGCCGGGCTTGCAGGCAGTTTGCGGCGTAGGTGCCGGGTTGCTTTGCTTCTTCGCCGTAGAGGTCCCAGGTGGATTGTGGTTCGTCCGATATGTCGGAGGCCTCGGGAACGCTGGCCTGCATGCGATAGGCCATTTCGTATTGCGCGATGCGGGACTCGATTTCGGGATCGAGTTCTTTGTAAAATGCTTCTTTGTTGAGGGCATTGAGTTTTTGGAGCATCGAGCGTCGTGACTCGTTGCTGACACCCTTGGGGTTTTTGAGGTAAAGCACGCGGTCTTCGCCGGAGAGGAATTGCATTCCCTGATGGCGGGAGTCGAGGAAGCCCGATCCCCAGAGGCGGGAGTAGAGTGGTTGGCCGCCGCCGTTTTTACTGACCATGACAATAAAGTTGGGGAGATCGGAATTGTCGGTGCCGAGGCCGTAGGAAAGCCACGACCCTAGGCAGGGACGTCCCGCGATTTGCGCGCCGGTCTGGATGAAGGTGATGGCGGGATCGTGATTGATGGCATCGGTGTAGACATTGCGCATGATGCAAATATCGTCGGCGATTTTTTGAGTCCACGGAAGCAGGTCGGCATTCATCTCCTGACCGGATTTGCCAAACTTGCCAAACTTGAAGACCGAGCCTGCCATGGGCTTGGACGATTGGTTGGAGGACATGCCGGTGGCTCGGCCGTGGGCCTCGGGCGGGAGTTCCTCGCCGTGGTGTTCCTGGAGATAGGGCTTGTGATCGAAGGTCTCAAATTGCGAGGGGCCGCCGGATTGGAAGAGGTAGATCACCCGCTTGGCTTTAGGGGTGAAGCCGGGGCTTCCAAGGACGCCGGAATGATCGGAGTCGGAGGCTTTGGCCATCATGGAGGCGAGAGCCATGCCTCCGATGCCGGTGGTGGACTTTTTGAAGAAGTGGCGTCGATTGACCGCAAAAGGATCGTTGGGAATGATAGGGTTCATTAGACGAAATTGTTAGCGTTTCCAGACGGCTGCGTCGGTGTTGTACGTGGCCTGACAGACGACGGTAAGAGCGGCGGACTCAATGGGGTCGAGATCCTTTGGTAAGGGCTTGAGTCCGACTTTGAGGAATGCTTCGGCCTCCTTGGGGTTGGCTTTGAAATAGTTTCGCTGCTCGGCGAGAATAGCGGCGAGGAGTTCGAGCTCTTTCTCGGTAGCTTCGCGGCTGGTGACAGTTTTCCAGGCAGCTTTGATCCGGGATTCGTCGTCGCCATGTTTTTGAAGCATGTTGGCAGCGAGATTGCGGGCTGTTTCGACGAATTGGGTGTCGTTGAGAAGCACGAGCGCCTGGGCCGGGCTATTGGTGCGACTGCGTTGCACGCTGCAGACTTCGAGCGATGGCTTGTCGAAGATGATCATGTTGTTTTGCGGCTTGGTGCGGCGCCAGTAGCTGTAGAGAGAGCGCCGGTGGACGTGATCAAGGTTACCTTTTCGATTGTGGACCGGGTCGTAAGGTTTGACCGGTGGGCCGCCGCGTTTGTCGCTCAGGAGCCCGGAAGTGAGAAGAGCGGCATCGCGGATTGCTTCGCCGGTGAGACGGTGGGAAGGGCCGCGGGCGAGGAGCTTGTTGGCGATGTCGAGTGACTGGAGTTCGGGCGTGAGCACAGAGTCTTGCCGGTAGGTCGCGGAGAGGGCGATCTGTTTGACGAGGTGCTTGGTGCTCCAGTTGTGATTGATGAAGTCGCGGCAGAGCCAGTCGAGGAGTTCGGGGTGGGTGGGGAGGTCGCCTTGCAAACCGAAGTTTTCCGTCGTGCCGACGAGGCCATTTCCGATGAGCTGTTGCCAGATGCGATTGATGTAAACACGGGTCGTGAGCGGGTGATTGGGAAGAGTGAGCCATTGGGCTAGGCCGAGGCGATTACGTGGAGCGCCTTTAGGGAAGGGTAGGAGGAAGGTGGGCGTGTCGCGGGTGACTTTGTTTTCCTCGGTTCGCTCGGCGGTGAATTCACCACGGGCGAGAAGGTAGGCGGGGCGCGGGGTGTCCATCTCTTCCATGACGGGGACTTCGGTGAAGGTGTCTTCGAGTTGGACGAGCGCCTTTTGGGCGGCGGCATATTCGTCGCGGGCTTTGCGATAGTCTGTGTTGTAATTGGAAAGGTAGTAGGGGTAGAGATCTTTGTCAGCAGCCTTTCGGGAGCTTTGATCGATGTCTTCCAAGCCGGCAATATCACGCACTTCGAGTGGCGTGAGGGCCCGGTCGAAGGTGATGAGTTCGTCGACGTGCCCTCCTTTAAATCCAGGGCCGCGGAAGATGGCACCGAGGGTGAAGTTACCAGCGGTGTAGGTTCTGGTGTTGACACTTTTATAAAGTTTATCGCCGACGATTTTAGTTTCGAGGGGAAGGCCATTTTTATACATGGCGAGTCCTTTGGCGGTGCTGGAGGCGTCGTAAGTGACGGTGACGTGATGCCATTCGTTTTTCGGAATCTGGGCGATGGTTTTGATGCCGATACCATTGTCGGGCCAATGGCGGAAGACGCGTGCGGTCAGGAAGCCATTTTCGCTACGTAAGTCGATGCCGTTGTAGCCAACTTCCGTTCCGTGGGCGCGCTGCCAGATGACGACGGAGCGCTTTTCACGCAGGGTGTCCTTCATCCAAAGTCCAACCGAGAAGGGGGTATAGCGATCTTTGATGAAGAAGTTGCCGGTGGAAGCTCCACGGTCGCCGTCGAGGATGATGGCCGAGCCGTGACCTTTTGGGCCTTCCGTATAGTGAATGTCAGCAAGGCTCAGGCTAGGTGGCTTGGGTTTGATGAGGCGATTGTTTTTGTCCTTCTTCACCGGGCCGGGAGGCGGGGGTGTGCGGGATTCGAGTGGCTGCTTGTGATCTTTGTCGAAATCGAAGTGGCCGCTGAGGTCGGCAAGAGAAAGCTTGAGAGCTACTGGTGGGGTTCCCCCTTTTTTGGGAGTGGGATTGAGAGCGGTAGCTTTCCATTCCTGGAATTTCGAGCCGAGATCTTTGTCCAGTTGAGCTAGTTTTTGTTGTGCTGCGGTGACACGTTGCTTGCGCTTTTTGAGGTCGGCTTCCTGGGCATCAGTGGGGAGGAGAAGGCTGGGTGGAGGGGAGATATTTCCGTGGATGTAGAGGCCGTTTTCATTGATGGAATTAAAGAAGGAGAAAAGCTGGTAGTAGTCCTTGGCGGTGATGGGATCGTATTTGTGATCGTGGCATTTTGAGCATTCCATAGTGAGGCCAAGGAATGCCGTGCCCATGGTGTGGACGCGATCGGAGACGCCATCGACGAAGAACTCAAGGGCGTCGGAACCACCTTCATTGGTCATACGATTAAAGCGATTGAATGCCGTAGCGAGCTTTTGATCTTTGGTGGCGTTGGGAAGAAGATCTCCGGCGATGTTCCAGGTAACGAAGTCTTTGTAAGGAAGGTCTTGCTGATAGGCTCGCACGACCCAGTCGCGGTAAGGCCAGGCGGTGAAATTCATATCGGAGTGGTAGCCCCAGGTGTCGGCGTAGCGCGCGGCATCGAGCCAATCGAGTGTCATGTGTTCGGCGTATTCGATGGTGGTGAGGAGGGTATCCACAGCTTTTTCGTGAGCCTTGGCAGGGGATGATTTGAGATCAGATTGAAAGGTGTCGAGTTGTGCCTGGGTCGGCGGAAGTCCGGTGAGGTCGAAGCAAACGCGGCGGAACCAGCGAAGGGGATCTGCCTCGGGGGAGGGCTGGAGATCGTTGGCTTGAAGCTTGGCGATGACGAATTTGTCGATGGGGTTCCTTGGCCAGTCCACGGAGTTGGCGGTGGGGACAGGAATTTTATTGGGGAGGGGAACAAAGGCCCAGTGGGGTTCGTATTTGGCACCCTGTTTGATCCAGGAGGCAATGATTTCTTTTTCGGAATCGGTAAGGACGAGATTAGATTCCGGAGTGGGCATGACCTCATCGGGGTCGTTTGAATTGATGCGTAGCCATACCTCGGAGTTTTCGAGTGAGCCGGGGACGATGGCATGCTTCCCCGGCGTATCCTTAAGCGCGGCGTAAGCGGAGGCTTCGTCGTCGAGGCGCAGACCGGCTTTGTTGTTGGTTTTGTCCGGGCCGTGGCAAAGGAAGCATTTGTCCGAGAGGATGGGGCGAACGTCAGTGTTGTATCCTACGGAATTAGCACCCAATTCGAGGGATTGGGCGGAAAAGGTCAGGAGGACGATGAGTTTGCGAAGCGTCATTTTGTGGAAAGATGTATCGTAATTTTCCGATGAAAGGATCAAGGAGCGATTTTCCGGGATTCGTCTTTTTCAGAGAGTTGGCGGGCCATTTTTTGGAGTCGGATCCGAGGTAGGGTTTGCCGTCGGGCTCTGGCTTGTCGGCCCAGAAACAGGGGTAAGGCTGAGGTGGTCATGCTTGTCCCCGATGGGAGGGTGAGTTTTTTAGCGACGACACTGGTTGGATCCATTTTCAAAGCGGCATCTGCCCGGGAGTGATTCCGGGCGTGACAGTTGGTAGGCAAGAGAATCGTTGCAGTGAGGACGAGAAAGAGCTTCGAAAACATGGAGTGTGGATCTAAAATACTGGAATGGTGGACTGGGCCTATCAGGGGAAGAAAAGGTTCCTCGTGTTACGGTGATTCCGTAGGTAGCAGGAATTTATTCGAAAGAATCATGTTTGAATTTGAAACCTCAAATATCGTCTTTGGTATTCTCTTTAGTTTGATTTGGTTTTGTGCCTTTTGGTATGGGCGGAAGATGGAATACTGGCAGCCCTTGGCGGTTGGGCTGGCGATGATGGTGTATCCGTATTTCACGCCAAACTGGATGTGGACACTCGGGGTGGGGCTGTTCTTGAGTGCAGTGCTTTGGCGGCATCACGACGAATAAGCGAATCTTTTCATTCCACTCTTTGAGGAAGGGTTGAGATCTGAGAGGCTGCCCTGTGTTTGAAAATCTAGGAGCCATGTTTCGTTTTTGTTTCTTATTCTCGATTCTTATTGGGAATGTCCTCGCTGATGACGATAAGACCTTGAGGGTCTTCATTTTTGCGGGGCAGTCAAATATGGTGGGGTCGGATTCCAGGGTTGCGGATATTCAACGCTTTCCTCCCTTCGTGGGATTGGAGAAGCCACAGAAGGGAGTGAGGTTTTCTTACTCCATTGGTAGGGAGAATAAGATGAACTCGGAGGGCTGGGTTGATCTGCAGGCAGTAAACAAAGTGGTAGGACCTGAGTTGAGTTTTGCCCGGAAGGTGACCGAGAGCATCGAGGCGCCGATCGCGATCATCAAGGTGGCGGCTGGAGGGACCCATTTAGGCGGAGATTGGAATCCAAAAGATCCGATCGGATTTAAAATGTATCCTCTGGCGTTGGAGGTGGTTCGGAAGTCTCTCGCGGAGTTGGATCGGAATAAGGTTCCGTATCGTCTGGAGGGCTTTGTGTGGCATCAAGGTGAGAACGATATGTTCAATGGAGAGTATCAGGCGAATTACGGAGCGAATTTGAAGAAATTCCTCGCGAGTTGGCGGCGGGATTTGAAGTCGCCCGGGTTGAAGTTTTATATCGGTGAGTTGTGCACCAAGACGATTTGGGGAATGGATCTGCGACCGCGGATGTATGCCATTAGTTTGGGGCAGCGGGAGGTGACGAATACAGATCCACTAGCGGAGTATGTCCCTACTTCACATGTCGGGGTTGAGATTGGAGGTGGAGTAGGGCTGCATTATCACTACGGGACTCTGGGGCAATTGCAGCATGGAGAGAACTATGCGGAGGCTTATTTGGAGTCGATTGGGAAAAAGAAGGAGGTTGAGAGGAGTCTTAAAAAATGGCCCTACAAAAAGGGAGCGAAGGTGAAGCTCTTTGTGATGGCGGGACATCGGAATATGGAAGGCGAGAGGGCTTTTGTTCAGGACCTGCCGGAAGGTCTTCGTGAGGATGATCCTTCAATCGCTTATAGATACAGTCTGGGTGGTGGGTATCGAGTGTCAGATCAATGGGAACCCCTGGGTGCGGTGGGATACTACGAGACTTTTGGGCCTGAGTTGAGTTTTGCGCGGGAGCTGAAGAAGAAGGTGAGCGGGAATATTGCTATTGCGAAATTTACCCACAGTGGATCGCAAATGAACGATTGGACTCCGGAGGGGAGTGAGGCCAAGACTCGAAATCTCTATCCTCGCTTCGTCGATTTCATCAGAACCTCGGTAAAAGAGTTGAAGGACAAGGGACATCAGGTTGAGTTGGCAGGCATCTTTTATCACGTCGGCGAAAACGACATGTCGATGCCTCCGTATCGAAAGAAATCACCCGAGTGGTTAAAGTCGACGGTTGAACAAGTTCGGCAGGATTTGAATAGGCCCAAGCTCAAGTGGATCGTCAGCCAGCAGGCGCCGACGGATGATAAACGAGTGAATG
>JAKMEV010000027.1:0-9548 GCA_022425785.1 Akkermansiaceae bacterium
CCCGTAAATCCCGTATTTGGGAGGTAGGTAAAAGCGCCGTCTGCTTGAATGACGGCTGTGCCGTTTGCTGATTGCGAAACTTCCCCGGCCTGAAGGGGATTGCCTTCTTTGTCGGAATCGTTCGTCAAGAGCCCTGCGGTCCGTTGTCTCGACAGACTTAAATCGAAACTAAGATCAGTGCTTGTTAACGAAGATTGGTGGACTTCCACCGCCAGCACATTTGTCCCGTCAATCAGCGCCAGGGGATCGATCTCATATCGCAGATACTTCGACTCTTCCTCTTCTCCCACCGTCGTGACGGCAAGAGTCAGATAGTTGGACGGGGAGGGGAGGTTGCTCCGGGCCACTTCAATTCCATTGAGATAAACGACCGCGCCATCATCACGAAGAAGATCAACAAAGAGCGAGCTGACATCCCTCGAATTACTCACCGGGAATTCTTTGCGGAAATAGTAAGTTACCTGCCCCGAATTGATTTCCACGCCTTCATCGCCATCCCCAAAACCCAGTTCTCCGGCTCCGGAGGTCCACGTGTTGTCATCAAAATCGGCGGCTCTCCACGCGGTCCCTTGATCGGAGCCATCGTCGAGAAATTTCCATATCGATTCTTTCGAAATCAAGGTATCCACGCCACCGTTTCCGGCACTCACCTCGAGAAAGCCATTCTTGTCTACGTAGTAGACATCCTCTCCCAGAAGTGGGGCATCATTCTCATCAATGACGTTCAATGTTACGGTGGTCGGTGCCGACTGTTCCCCCCCTCCGCTCGGGAGGGGAGCGGTGGCAACAACGGTGCCGCTGATCGCGAGTTCGAGGCTGTTGCCGTCGAAGTCGAAGGAGCCACTGAAATTGAGAGGGATGGTCAGGGTGAGAGTCCCTCCATTTTCTACGATAGTACCAGTTAAATCGACATTGGGCACGGGCGTGTCGAGATTTTGGGGACCCGAAGGAACCGCTCCGGACGCAAGCCCCGTTCCGTTAACCGTCGCGATGCCAACGATTCTAAGTTCGTTTCCGGTTTGATTGAATCCTCCATTGGCGTCAACTGCGGAGGGACTCCCCGGAGTATTCATCAAAATGGAAACCGCTCCACCGTTAATATCGGCATTCACGCCGGCTAATCCGAATGCGAAGGAAAAACGAAAGCTGAGATCGTCATCCAAACGCAGATTGAGATCATCGATATGGATCTCATTGTATGGCAGTGAAGAGGGGGAAAGATTAGCCCGTATCGTCCCCGAAAATTTCGACGAGTCGTTGGAGCTATCACTGCCGAAGGAGGTGCCGAGGGAGGCATTAATGTTGGCGGAGGATTGGGCCGGATCGACGTTGAAGATGACCGGTGCCAGGCCGCCCGACGCTCGATAGGTAAAAGAATCCTGTCCTGCGAAATCGAGGTCGGGGAGATAGGTGAACGTCCCGTCGGAGTTGAACAATAATTGCCCATTCGAAGGGCCTGTTTCCAGCACGGCGGTCAGAGCCCCTCCGCCTCCAAAATCATTTGATAAGACGCTTGTAGCAGAAACTAAAACGGTTTCTTCCTGCAAGGTATAGTTGTCGGAAACTCCTGTCGGGGCGGTGGTAAGATTGGGGAGCTCGAAGGCGTTGTTGAAGAAGGTGAAAAAACTTCCCGGGGGGGTGACCGAGCTGCGTGAATCAATCTCGACCCAAGTGGCTCCGTTATTGCTTCCCTCAAATGTCCAGGAGATGGGAGTGCGTCCGAGGGCATCGTTGGCGGTGGCAAAGTTGTAGCTGTCGATGGTCACCGGGCCGTTGAAGGTGAAGACGAGCGGAGCGAAGTTTAAGCTGAGCCATTTTGTGTTGATGTCTCCGTCGATGATTTTGGGTGGTTCCTCACCGAGAGGACTGTTTCCGCCGGGGTTGGTCACGGTAAGGTTGGTGTAATCGACCTTGTTGCCGTCGTTGATGAGGTCGAATTCCGACACTTGGATGAGGCCCTCTCCCGCGGTTTGAGTAGTGGTGAAGCGGTAATACTGGTAGGTGGCATCAGCGGCCCGGGTGTTGAGGGCTGTGATTAGGATTAGGCATAAAATTGAAAATGGAAATGCCATGCGTGAGGTTTGGGACTTTTTCATGGTAGTGAGCTTGGTTTGGCTTGCAAAACTGCTGCCAATCAGGCTCAAACAGCCTAATGCTCCAACTCTCCGAAATCCTAGATTCATAGCTCCAAAGGTGTCGCATTTCGTCCCCTTGGAGGTCAAGAATCATCTCAGAGGATCTCCTTTTCTTGATTTGTCGAAATACCGGGGCTTCTGCCTGTGGGATGTTAAGGCTTTTTGATCCGATCATCATTTTGCGAGTTCTAGTGGTTGGCTTTGCGCATTTCTGCGTCACCGCTTCGGTGTCGTCCGCTAGTTATCGAGGTGATTGCTCCGGCGATTTTTTGATGGTTGTAAGAGGTCGTGGAGTCAAAGTGATTTTTTTTTGACATGAATTTTGACTTTTCTCGAACTTTCGATGACTAAACTACTATCGTCCGACACTTTAAAGAAACATTGAAACGATTCCCTGTCGCAGAACCCAGGTTGCGCTCCTTGCTGGCCTTGCTTGTCGCTTTGTCATTCACTGCGGTGTTCAGCATGAATTATTTTCACGAGGGCACGGCCATCGGGAAGTATTTCTCGCATCAGCAGGAGCTTGAACGCGTCAATGAAGAGAAGGTGATCGCCTATTCAGATATGGTGTTGTATGGCGATGAGAAGGTTACAGTTTCCGAGGAGGTTGTTCTGGAGGAGGTGGCGAGCGCCGAGGATGGATATGCGGTGACTGAACGTATTCAAGCATGGGACAAACGGACAACCTTGATTACTGTGATTGTGGCCTGGTTACTTTTGGTGCCTTGGTGTCAGCGTCAAAAATGGCTTTCGCTGGCGTATGTTCTGATGGCTTTTTACCTGGTGATGATGGCCCTGTTCAAGGGGATCAACGGGGGAGCCATGTATAGTGAGTTGGCGATTCCAGCTCAGGCGACCCGTTGGATGGCTTGTGTGGCCTTGGCGGTGTGGATTTTGATGCGTTCCGGTTCCAAAGAAAAGCGACTTGAATCGGTTACCTGGATCCTGGTCATCGCAGCATCGCTGACTTTTGCGACTCATGGATATGAGGCTTTCATGGGTCACCCGGCTTTCCGCGATCTGCTCTATGGTGCATTTGAGTCGATTTCCGTGGAGATCTCAGAGCACACGGTGTTTGTTTTGCTCAAGTTGATTGGGATGATGGATATCAGTCTGGCGCTGATCATTCTATTCACGCGTAAAAAGGGTGTTTTCCTCTGGATGGCAATCTGGGGCGGTCTGGCGGCCCTGTCCCGCCCAATCGCTTTTGGTGACGTGGGATTTGAGGACGCTCTGCTACGTATCGCGAACTTTGGTATCCCAATGCTCCTTTTTTTCTTAACGGATCTTATGAATGACTTCAAGACTACGACCGTAACTACCTACGATGAAATTACCGAAAAAATATAAATGGATAGGCGCTGCGTTTGCGCTGGGCGCCTCGGCACTGTCGGCTACGGACCGCTCCGATGAACAAATTGCTAATGCTGACTTCAAGGAGCTGGTCGAAGAGATGACACCACTTGCCGGGACCAACCCGGCCCACTGGCGAGTTGTCTGGTCAGGGGATACTTCAACCTCTGCGACGATTTCCTGGAGTACCGCCGAGAATGGCAAAAAGCACGTGGTGCATTACGGGACAAAGAATGTGGGAACCGACACAGGGAAGTATGAGTTCCATGCTGAGGCTCCAAAAAACGGCCCATACTCGATCTCAGAGAAGGAAGCCAAGGATACAAAGACCGCATTTTTCCACCACTGCCCGTTGACGGGGCTCACGCCAGGGACAAACTACTACTTCGTGCTCGAAAGTGACGGCAAGTTCTCGAAGCCTTTGTATTTTAAGACAGCACCAAAATCAGGAGACTTTAAGCTGCTCACTGGTGGTGATTCCCGCTCCGGGATTGCGTCCCGCTGCCTGATGAATCTGCGCATGGCGAAAGAGTTTTCCGAGAAGCCTGAGATACTCGCGCTTGTGCACGGTGGTGACTATATTGTTTCCGGGCGCAGTTGGCGTCAGTGGCGCTCTTGGTTGAGTAATCATGAGCTGACGACACTTTCCGATGGGCGTGTTCTTCCCGTGATCCCTACCCGGGGAAACCACGATGGGGGACCGCTTTTCTTCGAAATTTTCAACTTGGAGAAAAATCGTGCAGACCTTTCTTTTTGGCATTCGATTCAAGTGACTGACGAAGTGAATATCGTGACCCTTGATACGAACTACTCCGCCAAGGGGGCTCAGGAGGAATGGTTGGAGAAGCAGCTCTCGAAGTTGCGTCCGAAATCACGCTGGTTGCTCACTAATTACCATCGCCCGCTTTACCCGGCCGTAAAATCACCGGCAGGTCAGACCTCGGTGTTTGTTCCATTGTTTGAGAAGTACAACGTCGACTTGTCTCTTGAGTCGGACGGTCACTGCATTAAACGCACCGTGCCAATCCGAAATGGTAAGGAAGACCCTACCGGGATTGTCTACGTTGGTGAAGGGGGTCTTGGAGTTGGTCAGCGGACGCCAAAGTCAGACCTCTGGTATCTGAAAGGAGGGTATGCAGGCCGTGGCCACCATGTGATGCAGCTCAGCTTCAGTAAGGACGCACTTGAGGTCGAGACGATCATGCTTGAGGGAAATACGATCGATAAGGTGACTCTTAAGCCCCGCTCTCACTGAGCTTCAGTCTTGTAACGAGACAATCTGCACAAGACCCCCCGAATCCATCGTGAAGTGGGGACCGTCGAAGTCCTCAATCAAAATAACGCTGGTGACTTGAACAAAGTTGTCGGCTCTTTAATTATCAGAGAACTATTTTAATTTATAGCGCGTTGGATCGTATCCCGCTTCTTTTCGCTTTGCTTTCAAGCGTGCCTTGAGTTGTTTTAGACGATCGGCGTATTTTGGGTCCTTCGCGAGATTCGTGAATTCATTGGGATCATTTTTACGATCATAAAGCTCATCGCCTTTTGTTCCGAAGCCCCAATGAGTGAATCGCCAATCAGGGGTGCGAATGGATTCACCTCCGCTGCGGCTGATCGTGAAGGCGAGATTTTTGGTCCATGATTTCGTCGACGGATCCTTTAGGACGGGCAGGAGGCTCTGGCCTTGAATGCTTGCAGGGGGAGTCAATCCTGCGAGCCTCGCGACAGTAGGGTAGAGGTCGACGAGTTCGGTGAGGTGGCCGCTTGCAGTTCCATGAGATTCGGACATCCATGGCACGCTGAGGATAAATGGAACACGGGTCGATTCTTCAAAGAGGTGCTGCTTTTGAAACTTGTTGTGATGACCCAGGAGATACCCGTGGTCGCTGGAAAAGATCACAATAGTATTTTCGCGCAAGCCCAGTTCGTCGAGGGCGTCGAGCACCCGGCCAACTTGCGTATCCATATAGGAAACACTGGCGTAATAGGCTTCCAGCAACCCTTTGTGTAGTTCGGGAGTCACGCCGTAGCGCCCCATGGATTTGTAGTCTCGAATAATTTTGGGCACATCGTCGAGATCGCCCTCGGGAACCTTCGGGGCGACCATGGCATCGCGATCGTAAAGATCGAAATATTTGGACGGTGCCACCAGAGGGACGTGGGGACGAACAAAACCACATCCTAAAAAGAAGGGCTTATCCTTATTGCGTTTCAAAAACTCGATCGCAGCATCCGCCGCCATCCCGTCGGCGTGTTTCAGATCGCCGGTCGAAGCCTCCACTCCGGTAAATGTCTGGGAGCCTTTGTCTTTGGGGGACCACTCGGTTTTCTTGCCGGGAGCGTTCTGTTCGGGCGCCTTGATGTTGACTGTTTCATCCCACGACGGGGCGTCATCATGGTCGGCTGTTCCCGCAATGATCTCGAAGGGGATTCCCATGTGGTAGATCTTACTGACACGACCGGCGCGGTAACCGTTGTTACGAAAGAGTTGTGAAAGAGTCACCACATCGGGGAGGTTTTTACGGAGGTTACCGCTATTGCCCAACATGCCATTGGTATAAGGATAGAGACCGGTCATTAACGACGCGCGGGAGGCTCCGCACACCGGATACTGGCAGTGCATGCTCTCAAACCGGACTCCTCGCCTAGCCAATGCGTCAAGCCGTGGAGTTTTGCATTGTGGATGTCCGAATCCGCTGAGCGCCGTGTTGAGGTCATCGGACATCAGGAGGAGGACGTTGGGCTTTCGTTCTTCTGCCCGGGATGATTGTGGGACGCAAATCGCTGCAAGAATGAGAGAGATGAGATATTTCATACTTAAACCAGAATGAGGTGTTCGCTGGCGGGTTCAAGTAGCGATTCCAGCTTGCCAGGAATTTGCCTTTGGCGGAAAGGGGAGGGACGCGGCCTCGGCGATGTCTTGGGACTAGACACAAAGGTTCGGATCCGGCATCTTACCCCCCCTACCTATTGACGTTATGAACATTACCCTACACAGGCACGCCAGGGCGGTTCTCATCTCCGTCTTGCTGGCCATGATTCCGGTCGAGAATGTTCGCTCGCAGACTGTCTCAGAGGAGATTCTCGACGAAGGGAAACAGAAGATGATCTGGGACTCGGAGCACGTCACGTTCGAGATCGAGTTTCGCTTCGGCAAGCCGTTTCGCGATGCCTTGAAGAGCGGCGACGCGAAGACGCTTACAAAGTGGTTCCACAAGAATTTCACCGGCCTCGCACTCTCGCCGGACGCGAAACAGAAGCGTCGGCAGAAGAGTATCGTGGTGGAGTTGACGCGTTCGGCTGAAGCGGATGGAAGCACGGTCGTGGCGGATCGCGACAAGCTCATCTCCGAGTTACTAGCGTTCGCAAAGAAGGCGAAGACTATCAAACGCACCGGACTCCGCGTCCTGAATATTTCAGGCGATGAGAAGAGTGGATGGACGACGAAGCTCCTTCTCACCGTCTCGGGAAAGGACGCGAAGGAGCAGCTGATCGATCTTAGCTCGAAGCACGAGGTTGTGTTCTCCCTCTCCGACGATGGCCAGTTCATCACCGGCCCGTGCATCTCCTCGTGGAAGATGAAGAGCGAGCGGATCATGTCCTCCTCCGGACATCTTATGGAAGAGGTCACGCAGGCCGCCGGTCTCACACGTATCCCGATATCCGACAATTGGCGACTACCGGCAAATAGCCGACCAATGCAGTTCAGGTCGCAGGTGGCCGTCGAGGACTTTGATCGCGACGGATTCCTGGACATCGCGCTGGCATCGACCCGCGGAGCCACTGCCCTTTTCCGCTCAGTCGGCGGCAAGCGATTCGAGCTTGTCAACGAATTGTATGGGATCCAGCGGATGTCTGCACGACGCGGCCGCTCGCTGGCGACGTGGCTCGATTTCAACAACGACGGATTCCCCGATCTCATTCTCGGAGACAGGGTCTATCAAAATAAAAAAGGGAAACGTTTCGTCGAAGTCACGACAAACATCGGCATCCGTTTCCCCCAAGATCCCATGGGCGCCGCGGTGGCGGATTACGATGGCGACGGGTTCGCCGACATCTACCTTCTCTATCAGTTCTCCGCGGAGACTGGAAAACGGAGGGATGACCTCCCTTGGGTCGGGGACGAGGTCTCTGGCGCGCCGAATGCACTCTGGCGAAATCTGGGTGATGGGCGATTCGAGGATGTCACCGCCAAGGCGAAGGCCAGCTGCGGAACGCGGAACTCCTTCGCGGCGACCTGGATGTATGCGGACGCGGACGCATTTCCTGATCTCTACGTCGCCAACGATTTCGGGAAAAACAATCTGCTGCGAAACCGCGGAGACGGAACGTTCGAGGATATCTCCCAACAGAGCGGCGTCGCGGATTTCGCTACGAGTATGGGCGTTGCGTCGGGCGATCTTAACAACGATGGGACACCAGAGATCTATGTCGCGAACATGTATTCTAAGATGGGTCGCCGCATCATCGCTAACGTCGGGGAGGGGGACTACAGTCCGGGCATCTACGAGCAGATCAAGGGCGCGTGTGCCGGCAATCGACTCTATTGCCGGGAGGAAAAAGGCAACTATTCAGAGTGGAGCGAACAATGGGGCATCAATAACATCGGCTGGGCCTATGCGCCGGCGATGGTCGATCTCGACAACGACGGGCTTCTGGATCTCCACGCTACGACCGGCTTTCTTAGTTTCGACCGCGGAAAGCCCGATGGGTGAACGTGCATGTGGCGGGCTGTCGTGTCACAGCCCCTGAACAGACTGAGTCACATCGATGCCCTTGGGGATATCGATAAGGAGGCCGGTGAATTCTGGGTGCCCAACCCGTTCATGATGCCTGGCATCCGCGCGAACCTGAGCGCTTACGAGCGTAATCGCACCTTCCTCAACATGGACGGCAGTTCGTTTATCGATGTCTCGTTCGCATCGAATGCGGACATCGACTCGGATTCGCGCAGCGTCGTGGCTGCCGATTTCGATCGCGACGGCGCAACGGATCTCCTGGTCGCCTCCGTCGGAGGCGGGCCGCTGCGTCTCTTCCTCAACCGCTATCCCACAGGTGGCCACTCAACCATCAAGCTGGTTGGGGATAAGAGTAACGGCTTGGGAATCGGCGCCCGCCTCACGGCTACCGTTGGCGGAAAGAAGATTGTCCGCGATGTCTTCCCGCCCAATGGATTCATGGGACAGGGGCCTGCCGAGGCACACATTGGGGTCGGAAAGTCCAAATCGATCTCTCTGCTTCAGATCCGGTGGCCCAGCGGCACCATGCAGACGTTAGAGAATCTCCCTGTGGGAAAGACTGTGACGATCACGGAAGGAGAGAGTGAGTATGCGGTCAGGTAACTTATGGCGCTCCTTCGTCACGATGTTAGGAGTCTTCGCGGCAGCAGCCTGCTGCGGAAAATATTCGCGTCAGTTGGCGGACATCGCAGGATCAGGCTCTGTAAATACACTCCGGCTGCACCTCCTCGCGGGCGAGATATCTACCCGTAGCAGAGTTTTTTTAGCCTCGATCAAGGCGGCCGTGTCTTCGCGATGGATCGCAAAACTGAACCTGTATCAGCAAGGGGTCGTGGTGAAAATCGAACCTCGATTTCGGCATCGGCCCCGTGGGTGCTTTAAGTCGTTGGTGGTTACCATGCCCGACTAACTCTGCGGCCTCACTCGCCAGGCGGCCAGACTCGTTGGCGATGAAACCTCAGCTCTCATCGCCGAGCGGAGCGCTAGCCAAGCTTACCAAGGTGTTTCAATCAAGCGGGATTTCGATGGGTAGCCAGATGGTTTTTTCGTGAATAGAGGAAGGGGACTTTTCTCATTAGCGACCCAATTTTTTGGTTCGTAATGGCCATAAGATTGTGATCGAAATCTCAACTACAATCATCCGAATGCCATCGATGCCAGCAGGACGGTCCTCGTAGTCCACGCAATGGTTCGGATCCAATTGGAATGGACCAAGGCAGGGACGGTTTTCGGAGTGAGCTTGGCGTGGTGGGGAACTTGGATCAAGGCAGTCGAAGCCCAAGCTATCGCGAGGAGAAGAAAAGAGGGGGTCATTTTCTGC
>JAKMEV010000048.1:0-2974 GCA_022425785.1 Akkermansiaceae bacterium
CCATAACCCATATCATCCGCCAAAATCATGACGATGTTCGGAGCCTTCCCGAAAGAGAGCGTAGCACTCAGAAAAAGTAGTAAGAATTTCACCCCGCTATTCAGGGCGCCAAGGCGGCTCAGGTCACGGACAAAATCACGAGCGACACCGTCCTTGAATCCACCCGAAAACACGCTCTGCCGAATCAACATTCTCCGCATCCGGCCCAATCGCCACCGGCTGTTCCTCTTCCTCAACGGTATCCCGGCCATGCGACCCCTTCACCAAATCAGCGTCCAAGGGGATCACGTCCATCAAGCCACGAAAGCCCAACTTCTTCTTCGCCAAAAACCCGGCAATTTTCAGCATGGGAAACTTAATCTCCGGGTCGAGAAACAACTCCACCGGATCGTATCCCGGTTTGCGATGAATATCGATACAGCGCGCAAAGTCCGGCGCCTTGGCATCATCCATCCAATAATAATAGGTAAACCAAGCCTCACTCTCCGACACCGCGACAAAGTCTCCTCCCCGCTCACGCCCCACTCCATTACCCCAAAGCTCTGCCCCTTCACGAATTTCCTCCACTCCATCCGCCTCCAAGACAACTTTGCGAACTTCCTCCGCAATTGATTCGTCGTTCACATAGACATGTGCCACCTGATGATCCGCCACCACAAATGCCTGACATCCCCCGCAATCAAGAGTCTCCAGACCTATCTCATCCTTCACTTGAATCCATCCCTTCTCCCGAAAGATTCGGTTGAGATGAATCGCTTTCGACACTTTGGAAATTCCATATTCGGAAAGAGCCAAAACTTCCACGCCATTCCCTTCAAGTTCATCGATAAGATCACAAGCCACCTCATCAATTGCCGAATACTCCGCATCCATCTCCGGCGTATCTGGACCGAATTTTTGCAGTCCATAATCAAGATGAGGCAGGTAAACCAAATTCAATCCGGGTCGCTCTTTCCTCTCGATCCACTTCGCGCTCTCTGCGATCCATTTCGACGATGGAATCCCCGCATTGGGGCCCCAAAATGACGGAAAGGGAAAAGGGCCCAGATCACCTTTAATCTCTTCCCGCATTCCCATCGGTTCGGTGTGGATATCAAAGAACTTCCGTCCGTCCGCCGGATACAGCGGTCGAGGCGTCGCCGAAAAATCAGCCGAGGAATACATGTTATACCACCAGAACATCTTCGCGCAGGAATGCTCCAGACCTTCCCACACTTTCCCACCCTTCACGAGATGATTGCTTTGCTTCCAAAACTTTACCTGTGCCTCTTCGCGGTCATACCAACCATTCCCAACAATGCCATGTTCCCCCACCGGTTTCCCGGTAAGATAAGAACTCTGAGCCGTGCACGTCACCGCCGGAAAGGCCGGCTTGAATGAGACCACTTCGCGCGACTCCGCCCACCCCTGCAAACGCGGCATGTGCTTCAGCACTGCCTTGGTCAAACCGACAACATTGAGAACGGCAACCCGGTTCATGAACTCACCGCCAAGACACGGGATTTAAGTTCCTCGGCGCAGTCATCCCAAATTTTCTCTTCGATCTCATGCACATCAATTCCCTTCCCCAAACTCGCCAACAAGAGAACGGTCAGTTCCCCACCAAGGTGCTCGCGGAATTCCTCCAATCCGTTAAAAACCCGGCGGCGGCCTTTGGAATCGAGCAAATCAAGAGCTTCATGCCAAAGCGGGAGATTCAATTGCTCAATAACACATAAAACCCTCTCCGCATCGTCGGCCGAAAGAAGTCCCACCTTGGACGCATAAAGCGTATCAAGAGCCACGCCAACGGAAACCGCTTCGCCATGACTCAATTCAAAGTCGGTCAGTTGCTCCAGTTTATGCGCTGCCCAATGGCCGTAATCCAGCGGGCGGCTGCTCCCCAGTTCAAAGGGAGCTCCGCCCAAGGCAATATGACGCGCATGATGAATCGCGGAACGCTCCACCGCTTCTTCCAAAGTAGCCTCATCGAGGGCACACAAAGACGCGGCATTCGCCTCCATCCACTCAAAAAACTCGCCATCCTTCACCAAGGAAACTTTCACCGCCTCGATCAGTCCCGCCCTTCGGGTTAGCTCGGGTTGAGTGTGGAGGAATTGAAAGTCATTCACCACTGCATACGGCACCGCAAAGGCTCCAATGAAATTCTTCTTTCCGAAGGCATTGATGCCATTCTTCACGCCAACCCCACTGTCGTCCTGGGAAAGGGTCGTCGTTGGAAACCTCACGAGGCGCACACCGCGGTGCCCGGTCGCCGCAGCATAGCCCACGACGTCCAAAAACGCTCCGCCGCCAATCACCATGATGTAGGAATGGCGGTCAATGTGGTGTTTTTCGATCGCCGCCATCGCGTTTTGGTAAACCGAATCGTCGCGCTTCGCCTCTTCGCCTCCCACCAGCCATTCCACGCCGGTCAGACGAATTCCCGCCACTTCCCCAAAATAATCCTGAATTTGCGCCTCCAGCTCGGGAAAAAACTCTTTTAACCCAGTCTCTACAAAAACGAGAACCTTGCTGTGTCCCCTCGTTTCCAACAGGTCGGACAAGAGCTTATTCCCCGGAGAGAAGGCTCCACGGGTAAATCGAATGCGGTGACGGAAGCTCACCTGGATGTCAAAATCTTCGCCGGTCATTGCTGTGCGGGGTATTGGTAATGGTTTCTACGCAGAATTGCCACAGATTCTTAGAAGAGTATTCTGAATTCATGCGAGACACCATTTCCCACTTCGAAGGCCGCTACCTTTCCCTCCGTGAAATCGACGACTGGGAATTCGCCACCAGGCCCAATTCCACCGCTGTCGTGGGGATTCTAGCCATGACGCCCGAAAATGAAGTCATCCTCGTCGAGCAATTCCGCCGCCCGGTCCAAGCCCGGGTTTTGGAAATGTGTGCCGGATTAGTCGGAGACGAACCCGAATTCGCCGGAGAATCCCTCGCTGACACCGCCCGCCGCGAGCTCCTCGAGGAAACCGGC
>JAKMEV010000051.1:0-9077 GCA_022425785.1 Akkermansiaceae bacterium
CGAACTTCCTCGACGTCATTCTCTTCAACTACGGGCGCTGCCTCTACAAGCTCGAGCGCAAACCCGAAGCCCGTCGAAGATTTGAACAATTAATCAACGATTACCCCGAAAGCGAGATCGCCTCGGAAGCTAACAAGATCGTTGGAGCGCTCAAAAAAGCAGGATTTTGAAAACACCACTTCCCTACCTCGCCCTCGTTCTCGCCCTCAGTCTGCCGGCCCATGCTGATCGGGGCGCCGATTTGGAGGCCAAGCTCAAGGAAACAACCGAAGCTTCCTCCACCGGAGCGAAGCTCATGAAAGAGCTCACTGAGCTCTATTGGAAAAACGAACAAGTCTTTGGAATCATCAGAACCACCGGAAAGTTCTCCCGAGCCCAGACGAAGAACCCGGAGCGCGCCGCCATGACGCTGAAGCAAATGGATGGCTACGCCGCCGCGGCTCGTCACGAAGACGTCATTATCACCGGACGACAGTTCCTCGAGATTTTCCCCAAGCACGCCCTCACTAACAAAGTCCGCGACCGCATCGCCACGGCCCTGGAACACACCGGACGGGGTGGCCACGCTGCCATCGAACGCACCGCCATCTGGAACAATGGGGGGGCGACCAACCAGGGAGTCCGCGCCCTACGTCTTGCCATCAAAGTCAACAATGGCGACTCCTATAAAAAAGCGTCGGCACTCGCCGTCGCGATGGTTGCCAAACTCCCCGCCACTCCCCTTCTCACCGGTGTGGGATTTCAGGGCATGCAGGCCGCCGAGCGCTCCGAGCAATGGGCCGAAGGCCTCCAGATTTCCAAAGCCCTTATCCGTCGTAAGGCCCCCATGAACGACGGCACCAAGAAAGACCTTTGGTTCCGCACCGGACGCTTCGAGACCCGTCTCGGACAATTCGAAAACGCCATCCAATCGTATCGCAAGGCACTCAGCCCTGGCAAAGACGACGTCCACCGTAGCCTCATCAAGGCCATGGCCAACGGAAAAAAAGCACCTGCTGAGATCGAAGCCGAAGCCCGGCGCTATATTGCAGCCTACCCATTCAGGGATGATCGCTATACTCCTCTTGCCCAAGCTGCCCACGCGGCCGCGGCAGCAAAGGACACCAATCGCGCGCTCGCTATCGCAGAGGATATTCTCCGTCTAGGCACCCCTACCCCCGACTTACCCCGTGCCTATGTCAAATGGTGTGGAGAAAACCACAAACGCGCCGAGCAAGGCCTTATCAAGCTAATCGGCCAAACGGAAAAGGGAGCCGGCACTCTTCGCGCCGTCCTCGCAATCGATGTCTATCGCGACGGACTCAAAGACGTCGCCAAGGCCCGCAGCATGGCCTATGACTACCTCTCCAAATCTCCTACTGACGACGATTGGACCGAAGAAATCACCAGCTTTCTTTATGACTCCGCAAGTGGTGAAGAAACCTTTAAAAAAGACCTCGCTACCATCAGTGCCAGCGCCAAGACCTTTCCTCATCTCAGCGGATTCCAGGAGCGGATTTGGAAACGCTCCCCTAAAGACAAGAACCGAAAACGCGCTTGGCAATCCACCGCCAAAGCTCATCAAAACAACTCTATCACCAAGCTCTGGAGATCAACCCTGGAAAAGGGCGGCAAGTCCGGACAGAGTTGTCAAAAGCTCCTCCAACAGAAACTTAGCAAGGAGCAACGTCACTACCTTCTCTCCCGGCTCGCCTACGTATACCGCCATCACCTTGGAGGAAAGTCCCGCGCCAACGCCGCGAAACACTACCAGAGTCTTTGCAAGGAATTCCCACGCGACCTCAGCGCAGCCGAGGCATGGCTCGAAGCCGCTCCCTACTCTGAAGGCGACGGGAAGCACGAAATGAAACTCGCGGCAGCCAATCACCTCCTCTCCATTCCGGCCGGACCTGCGTATTACGAAACCTGGTATCGCATTATCGAAATCAAAGACGAAACAATTATCCGTAAGGCCATCCCCTGGATTACGGCTTCGACCAAGATCAGTGGCTACAGTTCCGCTCACTCCACCCGCATTGGTGACGTCATGAACGAAATCGGCATGAAAGCCGAAGCCGCCAAGTGGTGGAAATCCCGCATGGATCTCGACCCCAACAACAACGAATACGTCTCATGCGCCCGGCGTTACGCCTCCACCCTCGAACCTGCCGCGGCGCAGAGCTTTTTCCGGACCCGCATGATGGCCGACACCAGCTATCACGGAAGCTATGCTGCGGAACTTTGCAACCAGCTTTTCGTCGCCGACAAGCTCGAAGCCATGGAGCCCATCCTCAAAAAATCCCGCGTCCGGGCCGATCAAGATCCCTTCCGCTCCTGGGGCATGGGAGAGTATCCCGCTCGGAATTGGCTTGATACCACCCGCAATTCCAAAGAATGGTCCGAGGAAAAAAAGAACCGCGTTTACCGCATGGTTCGCGACCTCCGTCTCGGCAGGGTCAGTAGCGAAGCAGGACTCGAGCTTCTGGCCAAGGAACCCAAATCCATCGAACGACTTCTCGAGGCCCAGACTCTCATCGAACAAGCTGACCGTCACTATGAATCCTGGCGTCGCATCTATCCATACGCGCAAGCCGCCCTTGCCCGCGAAGACTTCTCACTCGGCACGACTATCCTCAATGGGCTCCTCAACACCATCCGCTCAGTCGGCAACGCCGAGACAACGGCCGCCCGAAACCTCCTCCGCAACGCTTACGGAAAAATGGGCAGCCTCAGCGCAGACATTCCCGCAGACAGCCCCATCGCCCCCCTTCTCCAAATTATCCTGCATCGCCGTCTTGGCGACGAAGACCTTGCAGAACAAGCCTACTATGCAAACAAGGAGCTCTTCGACAAACATCGCAACGAACTCCCGGTCGAACTCCTTCTCTTCGGCGCCGAAATCCACATCGCCCAAGGAACACCGGAGGACCACGAACGCGCCGAAGATATCCTCCGCGGATGGATGATCAAATTTGGAGAATCCGACAAAGTAGACATCCGCGACAAGTCCCGCATTCAACTTCTCCTCGCCCGCAACTACCAACGAGCTCGGCAATACGACATTGCCCGCGCCGAGTTCACCACCGTTTTAAACATCTACAAGGACCAACCTGAAGCCGTCGACGCACGCTTTGGAATTGGTGAAACCTACATGGCGCAACGCGTCTACGACCAAGCTGCGGAAATATTCACCGACCTCTCGGAAAACCCAAATCCTGCCATCGCCATCCGTGCCAACTTCCTCCGCGGCGTCCTTGCGATCCGACAGGACGACAATCAGGAAGCCCGCAAGATTTTCCTCTCCGTTCTGGAGCAAGCACCCGACACCGAACTGGCCAACGAAACGCTCTACAACCTCGCTGAAGTCTACGGAATCGAACAGCGCTTTCTGACCCAACTCGAGACCCTCCGCACCGTCGGACGTCTCGGACAGGAATCCAAACTCTGGCACACCCCCGGCAAGGCTCTTTCCGTCGTGGTGCAGGATCCCGACCTCGGCATCAGTCGTGGTGATACCCGCATCCCGGTCATCGTCAGCACCGAACCCGGGAATGATCGCGAGCAATCATTCCTCACCAGCGGAGGTGCCGGCAAAGGAATCTTCCTAACCGAATTCCCCACCATACTGGGAGAACCCACGCCTGACGATGGTATCCTGCAAGTCACCGGAGGCGATGTCATCTCGGTGGACTACCCCGAAGAATTCAAGAAACAATTTCAGTTCGAATTCCTGAGCAACACCCGCCTGCGTATCGCTTCGGATGGTGCGCTCGAAGTCGCCAGTAGCGAAATCATCAACGAAGACGACGAGACATTCACCGACAACCTGAAAAAAGAAATTGAAGGTAAAAAGGAAGAGCAGTCCCGTTCCGCCTCGCGCCCCAAGGATCAGGTTAAACCCGGCAACTTGATCTACACGCAGGTCAAAGACGGCGACCGCGACCTCACCGCCGCTCCGGACAAAGTCAGCGTCAAGCTCACAGCTTCCAGCGGAGACGAAGTTCAAATAATGATCGATGAGGAAAGCCAGCACGGCGGCGTCTTCCTCGGGATGGCCCGCACGGGGGAACTTCCCGCCGGAGCCAGCGCCTCCGACTCAGCCCTCGATCGCAATCCGCTCATGGCTATCGACCACTCCGCCGACACCGCCTGGCGCAGTGAACCGGATGGCGCGGCCCCCAAGTCACTCTCGGTCGACATGAAGGAACTTCGCCCAACCGAGGCCATCATTCTCAGCTCTCCGGAAGCCGAACAGGAAGCGCCCGTCCGGATGAAAGTTCGCGGCAGCCACGATGGACGATTCTGGTTTAATCTCGCCTCCTTCCCCACCCCGGCCGAAACTCAACCTTTAAAGTTCACCGAAGCCGGCATGAATCTCCGCGTTTACAAAACGCCTGCCAAAAACCTACGCAAGTCGTATTCCTGGACCGATATCGTCGGCCTCGTTCAAAAAGTCGACCCCTCAGAAACCAAGAAGGTCGAAACTCTCTCCTGGGAAGCTCCCGAGGAAACCAAGGACGCTTTCTTTCTTATCTGGTCCGGCCCCTTCGTCCAGGAAAGAGACGGCGCGATTCGTATCGAAGTCACGGGCCGAAATACTGCCGTCATGTTCAACGGACGACTCGAACTCCCGATCGGTGACGGCGACCAAACCATCGATATCCACGCGCCTCGTGGCATTCATGACCTCACTATCTTTACAATTGCCACACCCGAAGAGAGAGCCGTGGAAGCCCGCCTTGCAAAAGAGAACCGACAGTCCTCTACCGTGAAAATTCGCCCCTTCCTCGCCAACGACTTCGACCCTGGCACAGTCGCCGACATTCAGAAATTCACTCCGCTCCAACCAGCTGAAATCAAGCAGGAAGAAAACCGTTGGACGCTTTCAATGCCCGCTCGCGAACTTCGCTATGTCGATTTCGAATTCCTCGAGTATCGCGGCGAAGCCATCGCTATCAACAACGTCGAAATCAGCGGAGGCGGAAACAAGCACATGCCACCCGAGGCTGACGTTCTAGAACTCGCCACCAACGACATTCTGGAACTCGCGCCCGGAGACACCGTGAATATCTCCTATCTCGACGAACTCACCGCAGGTGCCGAACAACGCAATCGACTTCTCACTAAATCTCTCACCGCCACTTACTACAACGGCGAGATCACCCCCATCAGCTACGACTTCAACCGCAGCGGTGATGGCTCGGTCAGAGGCGCACGCAAGGAACTCCTCCGCATCGAACCCGGTGAACGCATCGTCGCCGAAGTCGTCGACTTTGATTTGGATATCGGACTCGACCGAGACGAGGTCGAAGTGGAAGTTCAGATCAATTCGGACCCACCCTTTGCAGTCACCGCCACCGAATCCGGCTCGTCTACCGGAGTCTTCCTCGTCGAGATCGACACCGCTGCCGAAGCTACCGAAGGAAAGGTCGTCGTCAAAAAAGGTGACAAGGTTTACCTTCGCTACAAAGACACCCAAAACACATTCCCCGGACATGCCTTCTATCGTGAGACAGTCGTCCTACTCAACGAGCCCACCGAGGCCCGCATTCAAATCGTAGGCAGCGAGACACCCATCGAAGGCGCCCCGAAATTCATCCCCGGAACCTTCGACCCCGAGCACGTCAGCAAAGTCGAATACCGACTCCCCCTCACTGTCGAGGTCGTCGACCCAGACCAAGCCAAGGATTCCCGCAGCACCATTCTTGTTGATGTCGTCACCACCCAGGGCGCCAAAATTCAAGTTCAATGCGTCCTCTCCCGCGCCTACGCCACCGACGATGAAACCCTATCCGACGTCCGCAATCCGGCTCTTCAGGAAGGCCGTTTTGTCGGTCAAATCCCCCTCCTCTTGGGAGATCCGCAAAGCGCCAACATCGTTCCTGAAGACGGAACACTGCCCCGGGGAGGCCTTGGTAAAGTCATCCTTCCTGTCGACGACGATCCCGAAGCAGCCCTCGACGATGGCTCGAACAAGAACACCGCCGCTCTGGCTATACTCAACGTCATTGGCTCCGATACCTTCACTGCCCGATACGACGACACCATCCGCCCCGACGGAGCCAAGGCTTCGCTCGATGCCTCGGCAACACTCGCCTCTGCCGCAACCCTCGAGATCACCGATGAGGAATATTTGGAAACCGCTGAAATTGCATACGTCGGCAAAAAGATCTTCCTCCGCCTCGAAGATCCCGACCGCGACCTCTCCAATAAACGGGACAGGGCCATGATTCGCATCGTCACAGCCAGCGGCGAAGACGAAACAATCGAACTCGAAGAAACGCTCACCCATAGCGGTGTCTTCAGTGCATCTTTCCCGCTCTCGGCTCAGGCCAAGCCTGTCTCGGGAAACTTTGAAGGTAGTATTGAATGCTTCTTTGGAGATGAGATCACTGTCGGCTATCTCGACAACATTCCCCAGCGCCCTGATGGAGAGGCAATCATCGAAAAGATGATACCCGTCGCCATCGGAACCAATGGTGTCATGGCTGCATTCAGCAAGATCTACAAAAACGAAGACCTCGCCATCCAAACGCAGTTCCACATCGCCGAAAGTCACTTTGAACTCTTCAAGAGCCACCGTAAACTCAAGCACAACGAGTCAGCCGCCACTGCCCTTGCTGCAGGACGACGCGTCCTCCGCGAACTGCGCGACGATTATCCAAATCCCAAGTATGCCCCGCGCGTTTCCTACCTCCTCGGTCAGTTTGCGCAGGAAATGGAAGCCTGGGACGAAGCGATTTCCGCATATGGTTCCATCGTCCGCAATCATCCCGAGCACAATCTCGCTCCGGATTCCCAATACAAACTCGGTCAGTGTCACGAAGAAGCCGGGGAACTCGACGAAGCTCTCGAAGCCTACGTCACTCTCGCCGGCACCTACCCCAAAAGCCCGCTCATCGCGAACGTCATGCTCCGCATCAACGAGCACTTTTATATAAAGGAAGACTTCGCTGTGGCAGCTTCAGTTGGAGTCAAATTCCTCGAGAAATTCCCCAACCACGAATGGACTCCCAAGATGGCCTTCCGCATTGGCCAGTGCCACTACAAGCTCGAAGAATTCCTCAAGGGCGGCGAAGCTTTCGACCGGTTCGCCAAGCGCTTCCCGGAGCAGGAACTCACTGCACAAGCTCTCTTCTGGGCGGGCGAAAGTTACCGTATGGGCAAGGACATCCCCAATGCTTTCCGTCGCTACAACCGCTGCCGCTGGGACTTCCCGGAAAGTGATGCTGCCAAGTATTCCCGTGGTCGTCTTGCTCTCCCCGAGCTCCTTGCTCAATTTGAACGCGAAGCAAATCTGAACGAATAAACAATCAATCATGCTCACCAATCCTACCGCTTACACCCTCGCCAACTCCGGCTTCTTCGAAAGCGGCGCACTAAAGCTTCTTCTCGAAGGCGGCCCCTTCATGTGGCCTCTCCTGGCGCTTCTCATCATGGCTATCGCCGTCATCATCGAACGCTATCGCAGCCTCAAACTATTGGAAAATGATGCCAGTGCCCTTCGCGAGGAAGTCACCAATCTCCTCTCAGAAGACAAAGTCCAAGAATCTCTACAACTCTGCGAATCCGCCCGTGGCCCCGTTCCCGCCATTCTCTCCAACGGCCTTCGCAAATACCTCGTCCTCCGTCGCCTCAACTACGACCAGGCACAGACGGAGCAACAAGTGATTAAAAGCATGGAGAACTACGGCACCAACATCGTCGCCACTCTCGAACGCCACCTTCCCATCCTCGCCACCATCGCCTCGGTTGCACCCATGCTCGGTTTCCTCGGCACTGTTCAGGGAATGATCGTGGCCTTCGGTGACATCGAAGCCAACATCGGCCAACAAAACATCGTGCAGGCTGCCGCCTCCGGAATCCGGGTCGCACTCCTCACCACCGCGTTTGGCTTGATTGTCGGCATCCCGGCCTACATGGCCTTCAATTACTTCACCGGGCTCATCAATGACTTCGTCCTCCAAGTGGAATCCTCCGCTGCCGAACTCATCGAAGTCGTCAGCCTCCGCCTCACTCTCGACAAAGGCGATTCATGAAACTGCAACGCGGCAAATTGTTAGTCGATCCGCCGGCCAGTGCCAGCTCGGACATCGCTTTCATCCTTATCATCTTCTTCCTCGTCTGTGCCGCGGTGCAACCGGAGACCGGTGTCGCACAAATCCTCCCGAAAACCGAAGAGAAAAAAGACAAACAAGATCAAAGTAAAAACCTCGAGGTGAGCATCACACCGACCAGCATCGTCCTCAACGGCAGCCCGCTCGCACTTCCAGAATTCACGCAACGTATTACCGCGGCCTTAAAACAAAAGACCCGGGACGCCGACCGTATCGTCACCGTGAAGAGCGCTCCGAACACGCCTTACCCCTTCTGGATTAGGGTCTCCCAGGCCATCAAGCAAGCGGGCGGCATTCTCACGCTTGAACTCGAATCCGATCGCATCATTAACGTCGAATGAAGCTTCAACGCAAAAAACTGACCGCTTCCATCCCCGCCTTCGCGATGGGAGACATCGGCTTTTTGTTGCTCATCTTCTTCGTCATCCTCGCCCGGGCACAAGACGATAGTCACGTGCGATGGCAGCCCGCCAATCTCAAGGAAGCCGACATGGTCGCTTCCCCCCTCGCCAGCGTCACCATCGACACTGGCTTTAAGACCTACCTCGATGGCAAGGAAATCTCTACCGACGAACTCGCCGGAGCACTCACCAATCTCCTCGGCGACGCCCCTTCGGGCCAACGCAACGTCTTTCTCAAAGTCCACAAGGAGGCCAAAGCCTCCCATTTCGAACCCGTCATCGCCGCCATCAGTGAGGCCGGAGGCGATCTCATTCACATTCTTGAGCCCGAAGAAAAAGCCGCCAAACAATGAAAGGTAAAACCGACAACTCTGACACCTCCCGCGTCGCCATGGCCAGCACCAAGGCCGATCTCCGTGAGCTGAAATCCAACACAAATGCCACCGTTCAGGAATTGCAGCAGTTCCTTCGTGAACTCAAAGGCAAGAGCCCGCAGGAAATGCTCGGCGTGGTCGCCTCCAGCCAACTTTTCCGCTCCACCATCATCTCGGTCATCCTCGTCGCCATCGCTCTCTTCGTG
>JAKMEV010000094.1:0-3447 GCA_022425785.1 Akkermansiaceae bacterium
TCCCTCACTCTCCTGACCTTTCTTGGCCTCTCAAATCTTGCGTATTCCGAGGAGACACAGCCGGACTCCCCTTGGAAGGTCGCCGGCGCGGCCTCCCTTGCTTACGCCAGCGGAAACTCGGATAGCGCCAGTCATTCGCTGCAGTTGTCCGCCAAGTATGCCAAAGACAAAAACGAAGTATTATTGGGTGCCGACTGGCTCTATTCGGAGAGTGACGGCGACACCTCCACCGACTCATTTCGGATTCAGGGACAATACAACCGGCAGCTTACCGAGAGACTTTTCCATGGTCTCAATGGTTCTTATTTTACCGACCGCGTCGCCGACCTCGACTACCGCACCGAGCTTGGATTAAGCCTGGGGTATCACTTGATCAAAAACGACAACACCTCCCTCTCTCTGGAAACCGGTATCGGCATGGCCTGGGAAAAACAGGGTGGCGAGAGCCACGACCTCGTGATCAACCGCTTCGTCCAACGCTTCGAGCACCAGCTCAGCAAACGTGCAAAGATTTGGCAAAGCATCGCCTTCACACCCAAGTTCGATGACTTCAACGACTACAATCTCATCGCAGAGGCAGGCATCGACACCACAATCTCCGAGCACTGGGCTCTCCGCAGCTCGATTCGCTATCAATACGACAGCTCCCCTGCCGCCGGAAGCCAGTCCGACGACACCACCCTCCTCATGGGACTTTCCTATTCATTGGGAGGATTTGATAATGTGAAACTAACTGGCTCCGAATCTATTGCCAATTCCTGGAGCACCGCTACCTCCCTCGGTTTCGGTCTAAATAGTGGAAATTCGGAGAGTAAAACCATCGGGCTCTCGTTCGATAGCTCCTACAGAGAAAGTAAACGCGAAGTTCTCCTCAGCAGCAAATACAACTTCGCCGAAAACGACAACTCGACCGATACCGACACCCTCCGGGCCAATGCCCAGTACAATCACTTTCTCGGTGGAAGATCCTATCTCGGAGCCGGACTCGGCTACCTCCGCAATCAACTCTCCGACATCAGCTATCGCATCACTCCCTCTGTCACTTTGGGTCACTATCTCGTCAAGGAAGGCGATATCACCCTAAGCGTCGAAGCCGGCCCCGGGGTGACCTTCGAAAAGGTCGGTGGAATCACTGATGACTACTTTTCGATCTCGGCCGCCGAAAAATTCACTTGGTCCATCAACGAGAATACAGAATTCAAACAATCCCTCTCCGCCATCCTCGATCCATCCAACAGCGACAACTATTCTCTCGCTGCTGACGCTCAAATGAATCTCAAAATCTCTGCCATGCTCTCCTGGCAAATTGCAGCCACCTGGACCTACGACAACGCCCCCGCCGTCGACCGAGGAAAAGACGACACCACTGTGAGCACCGGGATTTCCCTGAAGTTCTAACGCGCGTTTGCGATCAAGAAATCGACCAGCGTCTGGCTTTGAAACCACCCGACCCACATGTCGTGACCTTTCCCCGGAACAACTTCCAGGGTCATCTTGCCACCCAGCGCTTCGTAGCGCTCCTTGATTAATCCTGAATTCGCCTCCAGAGGGACCACCTTGTCTCTGTCACCGTGAATGTGAAAAATCGGCACCTTGGCTTTAGCCAGTGGGGCCAGTCTCTCGACGGGGTTATGCACTTTCAACTTCGCACCGAGTTGCTCCGCGCTTATCTTGTATGCCCCCGCCGCCCTCGGCAATCCGGGGTAGCTCGTCAAATTTCCCACCGGATAAACTCCCACAATGCAGGCTACCGACTCAGGATGCTCGACCGCCCAATTGTAGAGCATGAGCCCTCCCCGGCTTCGCGCCATCAGACAAGCCTTCTTCGCCATTCCACGCTTCTCAACCAGATGTTTATGGAACTTCGAATAATGGGCCCGCCCGTCCGGGCTCCCAAATGACTCCCCCACATCAATCCCCGCGATCGCAATTCCCTTCGCCAAAAACTGCTCAAACATCCAGACCTCCTCGTTCCCCGGCAACCTCGGCAAGGTCGGGGCATACCACACCCACGGAGTTGGCCCGGCCTTCTTCTTTGGCAGTATTAAAAAGGCGGTCCGACCATCCACCTCAAACACCTCACCTCCCTTGATAGGCAAATTCTTCTCCGCAGCATTTCCCAGAGAAATCAAAAAAGCAAAAATGCCGAGGAACAAATTTTTCATAATTAATTCGCTACCTTTTCCGAGAGATGCTTCCGACAAAATTCCAACTGCAACTCCAACCAGGTTTTACCGCCGTTGATTTTCGGTAAGTCATTGCGCCCTCCACCATGAATGACCGAGGGAATCCCCAGCACTTTCGCTTTTTCATGAAGCAAGGCCGCCTGCTGCGGTGGGTGAATTCGGTCATTGGGCCTGGCGTCGGAATAAATGAAAATCGGAGCCTCCCCCTTATCCATATATCGCAGGGCAAAGTCCTTCGTTCCGATTGGCTGCATGATGCTCACCACCACTCCGGGGCGTGAACTTTGGCGGGTCACCACATCCTTCGCCTTGGGATTGGCGAAGTCATCGTGGTAGCCCAGGAATTCACTGATCAATGCTCCTGCCGAAACTCCACCGCAACAAAGGCGCTTCGGATCGATGTTCCACTCCCCTGATTTTGACCGGATAAACTGCACAGCCCGTGCGCAATGATGTGCGATCTGCCGATAGTCCATGTCCTTGGCGAGAAAGGGATAATTGCAACTCACCACCGCATAGCCCGCCTTCCGGTAGGCATCCAGAGACGATCGACGCCTTTTCTCAAACTGGGATTTATCGCCGTTGCGAAATCCTCCGCCGTGGAACCACACGAAAACCGGAGCCGCCTTCTCCTTCTTCAAGGCAGGCCAGAAATCAAGCACATTGCGCTGATGCTTGTCATCGTATTTCACATCACGGATTGGCTCGGCCGCCGTGGCTGTTCCCACTGTCAGGGCCAAAAATAAACAAATTGCACGAATCATCACCCGGCTATTGTGATGAAAATTCTAGGAACCGGCGAGCCCAATTATAGAGATCGCGGCCATCTTGACCACCCGCTCCATATTCACTAACGCAACTTCATCCCCACCCTGAAGAATCTTTTCAGGCCTCCGGGATCCACAGCGTAGGTCTGTGAACTGAGGCCACCTGCAGGGAGGGTTTCATCCGAGATCTCTGTGAGATCGGTCCAGTTGATAAGGTCGATGGAAGTCTGCACCGTGACGATGACATCATCGGCGGCGAGATTTCTTGGCACCACCACGGTTCCCAGGACTACGCCTAAATCAACATCACTTCCGCCCAAGGCATAAGACAACAACGCCGCATCATCACCACCGGGGAAGGTCGTGTAATCCGTCGTTCCGGCATTTCCTCCCACCGCGGTGCTGGCACGCCAGCTTGTTGCATCGTGAGGGTTGAGTTGCGAAGCCGGACTGATGCGCACGAGACTATGCCCGTCTCCGTCCGCCGCTTCCGG
>JAKMEV010000117.1:0-3381 GCA_022425785.1 Akkermansiaceae bacterium
CCCCTGAAGAACGCGTACTTTCATCGACCTCTGACCATCGGCGGCATTTGTAAACATCTCTCCGGCCTTACAGGGAATCGTCGTATTCCGCGGAATCAGGACATTCATCAAGCCTCCCATTGTTTCAACCCCAAGACTCAGTGGGGTCACATCTAACAGCAACACCTCTCTCACCGTGCCCGCAAGAACTCCGGCCTGAATCGCCGCGCCCCGTGCAATGGCCTCATCAGGATGCTGGCTCAAATCGGGCTCTTTCTCAAAAACCGCCTTCACCCTTTCTTTCACCACCGGAATCCGGCTGCTTCCTCCCACCATGACCACCGCTTGCAGTTCGCTCACCTCCATCGCGGCATCAACGAGGGCCCGACGGCAACAGCCTTCGACCCGATCTAAAAAGGGACTCATTTCGCGTTCAAAATCGCCTCGCGAAATCACACACTCGCCGGAAAAGGGAATTCGGAAAACCACCTCGTCCTCCCGGGATAATTCGTGCTTCGCTCTTCTGGCCTCCGCATGCCACCGCGCCCTCTCCAACCCATCGAACCCCTCCCACTCAATCGACAATCGCTTCGCCGCCATCCTCAAGAGCAATTCGTCAAAATCATCGCCTCCTAGCTGGGTATCTCCCGCCGTTGCCACCACTTCAAAGACCCCTTCCCGGATCTCCAGGATCGAAACATCAAAGGTCCCTCCTCCCAAATCAAAAACCGCCACCCGCGCCGACTCTTTGAGACGGTCCAATCCGTAGGACAATGCCGCTGCCGTCGGTTCGCTCACGATTCGCACCACCTCAAGTCCCGCCAATTCACCCGCCCGCTTGGTTGCCGCCCGCTGGGCATCATTAAAATAAGCCGGCACCGTAACCACTGCCTTAACAACTTCTATTTCGAGACGCTTGGAAGCGATCGCTTTAAGCTCCTTTAAAATCTCCGCGGATATTTCCTCCGGACTCTTCTCACCTGAAGCCGTGGAGAAGGTAACTTGCTCGCTCACGGCCTTCTTCTGCATTACATCCAACTCATCGTAGCGCCGTCCCATCAAACTCTTCACACTGGCAAAGACCCGATCAACTCCGGCGCGCCGCAGCGCCTTCTGACCGACCTCCACCTTTCCATCGCTCCCATACCAGACCACACTGGGCGTCAGCACGGAACCAGATTCATCTGCCAGAAGAATCGGAAACCCCGAATCCATCACTCCCACCGCAGATTGGGTCGTCCCCAAATCAATCCCAACAATCACCTCGCTCATTACGGATCGATATAGCCATTAAAGGCCTCCGAGCAAGGCTTGGAACAATTTTCCCGTCGCAGCTCGAATCTCTCTCTGCCATTTCTCCAAAAAAGACAAACCCCGTGCCACTTCCCCCATTTGCTCTGCAAGTTCCAACCAACCTACTCGATCAAACTCCTCAAAGGCTTCAAGCAAACCAGCTTCCTCATCAGAGACACTCTGCAGGACATCCTCCAACTCGCGCTTCAATTCCGGCACCCTTGCATCCAATACCGCCCGGCCCAAAGCACTCTTTGAATTTCTCCTCTCCAACTCGAACTGATCAACCTTCTGAATGACCTCCGCCACCGGCGAAAACAAATCCATCACCGACATCGGCACGCTCCCTCGACCGTCCCAGGGTGACTCGGTCGACTCAATGGCCCATCGCAACCTCCTCGACGGACTCTTCAAGAGCTCTGCCGCTTTGGCCATTTCCTGGAAATCCTCCTCCCCACCTCCGCTGTCAGGATGGAGTCGACGGCTGGCCTCTCGATAGGCCTTGTCGATCTCCTCCGAAGAGACTGCCAGTCCACGCGGCAACTCCAAAATCTTAAAGGGATCCTTCACGCCGCGAAACTTTCTCCACAAGAACAGGTCACCACCGCATTAGGATTGCTAACCTTAAATCCCCCTTGTTGAAGGTTATCCGAGTAATCCAACTCGCTGCCACTCACAAACAAAGCGCTCTTCGGATCAACAACAACTCTCACTCCATTACTTTCCACCATGATATCACGATCCCGGGGACCATCCACCAGATCCATTTGATATTGCAAACCACTACAGCCGCCCCCGACCACCGCAATTCTCAGAGCCCCCTCATCTTTTCCCTGCTTTTTCCATAGCCCCAAGAGATGACCCGAAGCCCCATCAAGAACTTTGACCAACTTTTCGTTTCCAACTGTGTATCCTGCTTTCAAGATGCCCAAGCCTATCTCTACTCCGGCGCCCTGCAACCCTTGATCCCATCGAAAGAACCCAGGCGGTTTCTCAAAACGGGCCTCCCTTGGTTCTTTGCCCTGCTTCCAAACCAAAACTCATCAAGTTTTTTACTTTTTAGGGTTATATAATGTCCAATATCACCCTTTAGCTGATGAACACTATCCGAAAAAAATAAGCACCTCTCCCTGCGGCCAAATCTCACAACAGCGCCCAAAACCCTCTATCGCGAATAAACCAGGCCCTTCAACGACCCAAACCATCGAAATTTACCTCAAAATCCAGCAACAACTCGAGCATTCACAAAAATTTACACATTCACTCATTTTCGCGTTGATTTCACATGACTTAGCACTCAGTGTTAACAAGCACAAAGTCTATGAATTTCATCACGCACCTTCTTACCCTCTCGTTATGCCTCCCACTTCTGGGGCAAGCAGTCTTCACGACTCCTGAGGGATACACTAAAATCCCCATTGCTGCAGGAACTGCAGGAGGACCAACTCTCACCGCGATTTCTGCCACTTTACTCAACGGCCTAGAGCACTCAAGCGGCGCGACGGTTGTGGCCAACTTTGCTACCAACGAGCAAGATGTCACTGTGACTGGAGCCACTTGGACCGCGAATCAGTGGACCGGAGTTCCATATCTCGCCTACCTCACTAACACCAACGGCTCTGAGGAAGCTTTTCTCATCGCTTCCCACACCGCCGACACGCTCACCCTCTCAACAACATTTGACCTTCTCAGCGCCACTCGCTTTCCAGCGTCGACAACCGTGACGATTCGGAAAGCGAATACTGTGGGCTCGATTCTTGGAGCACCGACGGCACCTTTCACTCAAAATGACCGTGTTTTTATCTGGGACGAAAATGTCTGGGTAACTTTGGGATTTTTTGGAGGTAACTGGGGATATCTAGATGGGCCAAATGCTGGTCAACTAGCTACTGGAGCTGTAATTTTCCCAGAAGAGGGCCTCTTTGTTCAAAGGGCTGAACTTACCGCAGCAGAACTTACCTTGTTTGGAGAAGTTCCCTCAACTCCGCAGGCCTCCACTGTCGCTGGCGCATCTTCAAACTTTATATCCACGCGCTACCCTGTCGGAAATACCCCGGCCGTAAACCCAACAGGAATTGAATTACAGAATTTAAATATTCAACAGATTCC
>JAKMEV010000122.1:0-27374 GCA_022425785.1 Akkermansiaceae bacterium
GAGCTTGGCAGAGGAGAGAGAGGGGTGGGTTGCTTTGGAGGAGTCTGCGAGGCGTATTTGACCGGGGGAAGACCAGGGTTCTTGCCGATCATCCGGGGAGCCGGGAGTTTTCTGGCGCCGGGGGCAGATTTTTTTGGTGGAAGATCTGAGTTCATTTGGAATTTTTTGGAGGGCCACCGTAGTAGCGATAATGGTCGAAGCTATTTTCGAGAGGATTTTCAGCACGTGGATCGTTGGTTTTGCTCATCCAGTTTTTCACGCGAGCCCTGAGTTTTCAGAGAGTCTGACTGAATTTCGGGTCGGACGCAACATTGTGGATTCGATCGGGGTCGGAAGGAAGATGAAAGAGTTCTTCCCGAGGGCCTTTGGCGAAGCCGAGATCGAAGAAGGGGTGGATTTCTGGGTCATTGGCATTGGCGAGGGCCTGAATAGATTTTGAAGAGGACGGGATCGAAGCCCGAGCCTTGGCTCGGACGCACTTATCGCGACAAGTGGAAATTTTAGGGCGAGTCCTTGCAGGGGGCATGATAGAGGTAACCCATGAGAATTTCCAACTGCCTGGCTGCTTCCCTGTTGTTCGTTCAGAGCGCCTTGGCGGACACCCCGCCGAATATCGTCTTCATCCTCGCCGATGATTTGGGCTACGGGGATGTCGGGTGTTACAATCCGACCTCTCAAGTCCCGACGCCGAATCTTGACCGCCTGGCGAAGGATGGGATGCGCTTCACTGATGCCCATAGTCCGGCCACGGTGTGCACCCCGACGCGTTATAGTTTGTTGACCGGGCGGATGTGTTTTCGGACCGGGCGTTCGCGGGTGTTTTCCGGAGTGGGTGGTCCTTGTTTGATTGAGGATGGTCGATTGACCCTGCCGCAAATGTTGAAGAATGAAGGTTACGCTACGGCCATGTTTGGGAAGTGGCATGTCGGGATGAGTTTTTTCGACAAGGAGGGAAAGCGAATTGAGAACCAGGGGCTGGAGGGGGCGAAGATGATCGATAGCACCAGGACAGTGGGCGGCGCGCCGATTGAGTATGGTTTTGAGCAATTTTATGGGACCGCTTGTTGTCCGACCACGGATTGGCTCTATGCCTACATCGAGGGAGATCGCATTCCGGTCCCTCCGGTGAAGCAGATTGATAAAAGTCATTTGCCGAAACATCCTTACGCCAATGATTGTCGTCCGGGGATGATTGCACCGAATTTTGATATGGAGGAGGTCGATTTGGTGTTCTTGAAAAAGAGCCGGGAGTTTTTGAAGAAGCAGAAAAAGGGAAAGCCCTTCTTCTTGTTTCACTCGATGCAGGCGGTGCATTTGCCTTCGTTTCCTGCGAAGCAATTTCAAGGGAAGTCGGGCCAAGGTCCGCACGGAGATTTCATCTATCAGATGGACTGGACGGTGGGGGAATTGATGAAGACTCTCGAAGAGCAAGGGCTCGCCGAAAATACCATCGTGATGTTTGGCTCCGACAACGGGCCGGAAGTGCCGACGATCATTGCGATGCGTCGGGATCATCAACACGATGGCGCAAGACCTTGGCGTGGGGTGAAACGCGATCAGTGGGAGGGCGGACATCGGACACCCTTTATCGTGAAGTGGCCGGGAGTGGTGAAGCCGGGTTCGGAGAGCGATGAGCTTGTTAGCCTGACTGATGTTTTTGCGACCTGCGCGGCGATCAACGGAGTGAAGTTCGCCAAGGATGCCGGTGAGGATAGTTTTGATCTCACGGAAACGTTGAAGGGGGATGTGCGGAATGCCCCCGTGCGGCCTTACCTTCTTCAGCAAACCTTCGCGATGAAGTTGTCGATTCGGAAAGGTAATTGGAAATATATCGATCACAAAGGATCGGGCGGGAATAACTACGAAAAACCCGGTGAGTGGGGGATGAAGCAATACGCCCTTCCTGATACTGATCCCGATGCGCCGGGGCAGTTGTATAATCTCGCCAGAGATCCCGGTGAGACGACGAATCTCTACTCCAAGAATCCTGAAAAAGTCACGGAGTTGAAGAGGTTGTTAGAGAAGTCGAAGGCTTCGGGGCGAACGGCGAATTGAGATTACGAGAGGAGCTTGAATTTGCCGAAGTTCTGCGAATGCCCTTTTGGGGCAGAAGCCCGAAGCAGGTTCAGGGCTTAATGCCGGAGCCCGAGGCTTTGGTGAGTTTGGAGAGCCTTTTAATGAGCTCGGCATGAGCGGGGTCGGCTGCGACGTTTTTGTGGGGATTGCCCTGAAAGTCGATGAGGGTGATGTCTTCGAGTGATCCGGTGTGATCGTCCTTGCGCCATTCGGTGTAGCGGTAGCGGTCGGTGCGGAGGCTGGTGCCGAGGACTTTTCCGACACCAGGTTTTCCTTTGAAGTATTGGCTGAAGGCTCCTTCCCGCCAGGGAGCGCTTGGATTGGCGAGAACAGGCTTTAGGGAAAGGCCGTGGAGGTTTTGGGGAATCGGGACGCCGCTGAGATCACAGAGAGTGGGGAAGAGATCGACGAGCTCGGTGAGGGCTTTGGTGCGTTGGTCCTTCTTTTGGCCGGGAGCAGAAATGATGAGGGGAACCTTGGCGGCGACTTCGTAGGTGGTGTGCTTACACCATTCGCCGTAGTCGCCGAGGTAGTATCCGTGATCGCCCCAGACAACGATGATGGTGTTTTTGGTGAGACCGGTTTCGTCGAGCCCTTTCATGAGGCGTCCGATTTGGGCGTCCATGTAGCTGACGCTGGCGCGGTAGCCGTGAATCAACTCGCGTGTTTTGGCGTCGTCGAGGACTTTGGTCTTCTTGGAAATGTCGGAGTAGTTTTTCAACTCACCCCAGGTCGAGCCGTCGTAGGAGAGTCCGTCGATGACTTTATCACGGGAAGGAACCTTGATCTTGGAGCGGTCGTAGAGGTCCCAGTATTTTTTGGGCGCATTGAAGGGGAGGTGTGGTTTGTTGAAGCCCACGGCGAGGAAGAAGGGCTCCTTGGACGCGGCGAGTTTGCCCATGCGCTCGATGGCGGTTTTGGCGACCATGCCGTCGTTGTATGCATCGTCGCTGACGTCGCCGCCGTTCTCACTGGCTGGGCCATTGGTGCGAACTCCGGTTTCCCGTTGAATGCGGCGGGCTTTGTTAGAGGCGGCAATGCCCTCGGGCGAGGCATAGGCAGGGCCCAGTCCGCGGAGAGGTTTTTCGGACCAGCCTTGGGGGAAGTCGTCGTTGGAGGCGTGATAGATTTTTCCGATGGAGAGAGTGGTATAGCCTTGGGCTTTGAAATATTGGGGCATGGAAAGAGCGTCGGGGTTTTTCTCACGCATGGGCGTTTTGAAATTCCAGCACCGTGTGGTCTGGGGGCGGAGTCCGGTCATGAGGCTGGCGCGGGAGGCTCCGCAGACCGCGACCTGGCAATAGGTTCGCTCGAAGAGAGTTCCCTTTGCGGCGAGCGCGTCGATGTTGGGTGATTTGATTTCCGTGCGGCCGTAACAGTTGAGCTCCGGGCGGAGATCATCGATCGCGATGAAGAGGACGTTTAATCGCTCTGCGGTGAATCCTGAATTCGAAAAGAGGAGAAGTCCGGTGCTGGAAAGGAGGAGTTTTTTTAGGGAAAGAGTCATTGCTGGGAGCAAAGATCTAACCACTTTGCTCCGGCGGGGGAATCCCCATTTTCTCGGCGCGCTTTTTCCAAAGCTCCCTGGCCATCTGTTGCATGTCTTCGATGTCGTCGACTTCATCGACAATTTCGGTTCCCAGGAGAGTCTCGATGACGTCTTCCAGAGTGATAATTCCCGAGAAGGAGCCGTACTCATCGAGAGTGGCTGCAATGTGAATCCGGTCTGCGATCATGTCATTGAAGAGGACCGAGAGGTTCTGCGTTCGCGGGACGGTGTGGATGGCGCGTCTGTAGGCAGAAAGCGGCTTGTCTCCCTCGCCTTGGGCGTGGGCCTGAAGGAGTTCGATTTGCAGGACGAACCCATCAAGGTCATCGAGGGTTTCTTTGTAGATGGGAATCCTTGAAAAGGGACGGTCGGAGTGTTCCTCCATGAACTCATTGATGGTGCAACTGGCGGGAAGGGCGAAGACCACAGTGCGTGGGGTGGCGGCATGGCGGGCCATGGTGTCGCGGAGGCCGAAAAGGTTCTTCACGATGCGGCCTTCGTTTTCTTCAATCGAGCCTTCTTTCTCACCGATGTCGGCCATTGCGACAAATTCCGCGCGGCTGAAGGCACCTTTCTTTTGGCCGTGGGAAATTCCGCTGGTGATTTTCTCCGTGATCCAAATAAGGGGAGACATCAGCCGGGTCAGCGAGGTCAGCATGACGCCGGTGGCGGGAGCAAGTTGCTTCCAGAAGACTGCGCCGAGGGTTTTTGGAATGATCTCCGAGAGGATGAGAATAAGCAGGGTAAGAATGCCGGAGATGATTCCGGTGGTGAGGGCTCCGTCGCCAAAAACTTTCATGGCCTGCGCTCCTACTCCGGCGGCTCCGACGGTGTGAGCCACGGTGTTGAGGATCAGGATGGCCGAGAGGGGACGGTTGATGTCGGCGGAAAGCTTCTGCCAGACCTCGGCATTTTTCGGTTTCGTTTCCTTCTGGGTGAGGATGTAGGGCTGGCGAATGCTCAGGAGGACGGCTTCAAAGACCGAGCAGAGGAATGAAAAAACCAGCGCGATGAGGAGATAGACAATGAGTAAGGTGACGCCCACGGAGGATCACCAAACGCTAGATTTTCGGAAACGAAAGGAAAAAGTTTTCAGAGGGTGATCCTCAGTCGTTGAGGTAGGTCTTTTTCACAACGACGCCATCTTTCATTTCCAGGAAAATGCCTTCACAATTTGGCTCACGGTAGTCTTCGGGATTCATGAAAAAGCCCAGTTGATCTTCGTCGTCGCTCCTGACAGTGGGACGATCCCGGGCTCCGTCTCTGGGGTAGTGTTTGATTAAGATCTCGAGAACTTGTTGTCGGGTCATGCCTTCCTCGATCTCGTAATAGAAGCTGCGATAGGTTCGGAATCGTGGATCAATGATCCAGGAATTGAGAGCGAGGAAAAAGAAGACAGAAGAGATGAGAACTCCACTTCCGGTGAGGATGAGTAGGATGCGGGGCCATCCGTATTTCCGAATTCCAAATACGAAAAGGAAGAAGGCGACAATGACTCCGAAGAGGCAGAGACAGGAGAGTGGGGCACTGAGAGAAGTTTCCATCTCGATGGGAGCCTGCTTTTCAGGCGAGTGGGTTTTTGCTGAAGACTACCTTGCCGGGGGGCTCAATTACTTGGTCTTCTTGTTCACCAGTTCAATTGATTTTTCGGCGAGGCGTTTCCCGAAAGTTTCGTAGCCTTTGATCGAGTAGTGGAGGTCGTTTTTGATTTCCTTGCCGCGCTTGTTTTTTCCGTCGTTGAGATCATCGGTGTCGACCCAGGCTCCCCGGGGGCTGGCCTCGGCGGCGGCGACCTGGGCTTTTCGGACGGTCGTCCAGTGCGGGTAGCGCTTGTTGGCCATGTCAAAATCACTGAGGCGGCCGATGACAAAGTTGACGTCATCACGGCCGAGGTCTTTGGCGAGTTGAGCCAGCAAGCCCCTCATGCTGGCCTGGTAGACAGATCCGTGTTTTTCCTTGGCATCCCGTTCGCCCTGCATCCAGAGGAAGGTGACCGAGGTCAGCTTTTCTCCTTTGATCGCGGCGTTGACCGATTTCATCAGGACATCATAGAGATCGCCGGTGGCTTTTGGTTCATCGCCATTTTCGGGTTTCCATTGTTTATACCAACGTCTGATCGGCTGACCGCCTTGAGCGCTCTTGACTACGATGACTTTGTCTTTGCCAAAGGCGGTTTCGACAGCGGGTGTGAAAGAAATTTTGGGATCCAATCCCGCCATATTCGATTGGCCGGAGAGGATGAAGAGGTGTTTTCCCTCCTCCGCGGCGTGAGCTAAGAGCGAGAGTAGAGAGAGCAGAAGGGTGAAAGTGAATTTTTTCATTTGGTCGGTTGTGGCGATTCTGCGGGCGGAGTCAATTCAAGTTGGGATTTTTTTAGACGTTCTCTTTGCTTTTTTGAATTCGACTAATCCATGCTCCAAGGAATCAGAAAATGGTCTGTCCTCACCTGTCCTTCGGGACGAGCGCTCGCCGTTTATTCAGGGGGCTATGGTGATCATTTGTGGCTCGCGGTGAGATGAGTCGTACAGGCGGAGGCTCCCTTCTCTTTCCTGTAACTTAGTTCACCCTGCTTGGGTGCTTTTTATTTGTCTATCGATATGCTTCGCGGGCCTTGTCGGGATGCGGGTGGCCCTAGGTTAAAAAATACGCTTGCGAGATCAGCTGCTAAGAATTGCTGCTTGCTGGTCTCGCAAACGGTTCGGGGGAGTTTGTTTCAAAAAGATCCCTAGAAGAAACTTGCAACAAATTGGAATGGCGCGAATCTGTGGGTTGTGACGATCGAGGTGGAGGCTGACCCGAAGACCAGCGATTACGCTCCGGTGGCGTATTTTGAGGAGGTGGGGGCGGCAAATGAGCATGCGCTGGTGGTGCTGGCGATGAATCTTGATTGCCTGATCACGATTGAGAACGGGGGATATCAACTCTACGCCAATGGGGCTTTTACGACGGCGATTCACGAAGAATTCCGTCTGTATGCCGAGGAGCAAAAGTTCAAGCCGGAGCCGCTGCATGTGCCGGTGTTCTCGTCTGGGCTGGAAATTGCTCTGGTGTGGGTGGCGGCGGTCTTCTTTTGCTTCATCTCGCAGCAGGAAGATGCGGGAGTGACGGAGACGTATCTCAACTCGTCTCAGGGAGTGGTGGACGGCTTGGAGCTGTACCGTCCTTTCACGGCGCTCTTTTTGCATGGAGACTTTGAACATTTATTGGGGAATGTCGTATTTGGGGTAATCTTTTTCCTATTGGTGTCCAATTCCTTCGGTCCGCTGCGCGGGTGGGTATTGGTTATGCTGAGCGGCTTCCTGGGAAACACGCTCAATGCAGTGATTCATTATCCTGATGTTTTCCGTTCGCTGGGAGCATCGACGGCGGTCTTTGGGGCGCTGGGCTTGCTGGTGGGAACCGGGCTCGATGTGGCCTGGCGCGAGCGTTCGTACCGTCGGGGGCTGCAGGCTTTTGTGCCGCTTTTGGCGGGTCTGATGTTGTTTTCCATTCATGGAATCGGAGGGCCGGGGACGGATGTGATGGCACACCTTCTTGGCTTGTTCTTTGGAGTTGCCCTGGGATTCCCGGCCTCGCGATATGAGCGGGTGATTTCGACTTGGGGAGTCCGAATGAGGGAAGGACTGCGGCGATTGATTCGGGGGGCGGATCCTCGAGCGAGCCTCTGATCCGGGAGGATTATCTTGCTAGATGAGACGGCTTGCGGCGTAGTTGGAGCATGCGTTTATTCATTTGTTCTCTACTCGCTGTCGGTTCGCTGCATGCCTACACTCCGGTGCCTCTGGTCGAGGACGCCAAGGCTCCTGATTTCTCCCTACCCGGCGTGGATGGAAAGACCTACACCTTGGAAGATTTTTCCGGCGGCAAGGCGCTCGCGGTGATCTTTACGACGAATCATTGTCCCGATGCGATCTCATCGCATGGTCGCATGGTGGCGTTGGTTGATCATTTTAAGGGGAAGCCGGTCAAGTTTGTCGCGATCAATAGTAATTCTCCCGAAGGGCTGCATTTGCCCGAGTTGGGCTGGACGGTTTACGACGACAGCTTTGAGGATATGAAACTCATTTCCAAGGATACCGGATTTAACCTGCCGTACCTTTACGATGGCGAGACCCAGGGAATGGCCAAGGCTTACGGTGCGATCGCGACTCCACATATCTTTGTTTTCGATGGCGATCTGAAGCTTCGTTATAATGGCCGAATGGACAATGGACGTCGCCGTCTGGGTCCGGTGGAGAAGAACGAAGGGCGTGATGCCATCGAGGCAATTCTTGCCGGAAAGAAGCCTGCCGTGGTGAAGACGCGTCCGGTTGGATGCACTACTAAGTGGAAGGAAAAGGCCGGCAAGGTGGCGGAGGAGAATCGTAAGTGGAAGGATCAGGAAATCACGGTGGAGATGGCAAATGCGGATGCCATCGGGAAGATTTACGCCAATAAAGGGCGAAAAGGAATGCGACTCATCAATTTTTGGTCCACGACCTGCGGACCGTGCATTGCGGAGTTTCCCGATCTCGCAGAGATTTGCCGTCAGTATTCCTGGCATGATTTTGAATTCATTTCGCTGAGTTTTGATGAAGAGAGCGACAGGGAAAAAGTGAGCAAGTTTCTCAAGCAGCAGGAAGTGGGAATGTCACATCGCAATCGGGGCTTACTGAAGGAGGACGGTCGGACGACGAGTCACTTCATTTTCAAAGGCGACACCGAGGATCTGGGTAAGGTTTTCAAGGATAAGTGGAATGGAGCCCTGCCATTTACCATTCTCGTGGGAGCGAACGGAGAAATGCTCTATGAACATTCGGGGAAAGTTGATCCCTTGGTATTAAAAAAGAAGATCGTGGCTCAGATCTGGAAGAAATCGGAGGAGAAATAGCGAGATGTTTTCTGTTTGGATTGAAGTTCAGGCCCCGTAGATTGGCGGCCTGAGAGTAGTGGTGAATTTTCTTTTATTCTTTTGTTCCCTTTAGTGGGAGACTGTGGCAACTCTGAAAATCTAACTGCAACCACCATGTCGCAATCGATTGAAGATCTTACCACCCTTCTTGAAGGGAAACCTGAATTTGCTGTTACCGAACCCGAGCCAGGCTTTCCGGTCATTGAAGTCACTACGCCTGTCTCTGCCGGAACGGTGGCTCTACACGGAGCCCAGGTATTGACTTGGGCGCCGACCGAGCATCCGCCTGTTCTTTATGTCAGCCCGAAAGCCAAAATGGTTCCGGGGCAGCCTGTTCGCGGAGGCGTTCCCATTTGCTGGCCTTGGTTTAGTGCCCATCCTGAAGATCCGTCGAAACCGTCGCACGGATTTGCCCGCACGCGTTTCTGGGAGCTCCTTTCCGGCGATGTGGATGGTAAGGTGGTAACGCTGGTGTTTCGTCTGGTGCCTGACGAGGAAACGAAAGCGCTTTTTTCTCATGACTTCGAATTGACTGCGACGATCCGCATGGCGGACAAATTACGTATTGGTCTGAAGATGAGGAATACCGGCGACGACGTCTACAAGGTCAGCTCGGCGCTGCACACCTATCTTTCGGTGGGGCATATTGATCGGATTCAGCTCGAGGGGGTAAAGGGCTCACATTATATCGATCAGCTGACCAGCGCGCAAGAGGAAGACGTTTATCAGGAGAAGAATCTTCAAATCAAAGGTGAGGTTGATCGCATTTATAAATCAATGTCTTCGGTATTAATCCGCGACCTGGATCGTCATCGCTCGGTCTTTGTCGATAAGGCGGGCTCGCGTTCCACCGTGATCTGGAATCCGTGGAAGGAGAAATCCAAGTCTATCAAAGACCTTCCTGACAAAGGGTATCAGGAGTTTGTGTGTGTGGAGGCGGCCAATGCCGGAACGGACAAACCAACCCTGAGCCCCGGAAGTTCCCATACCATTCAAACCGTGATTGGTTTGCGGCCTCTGTGATAAGCTCGTTCTAAAAAAAGAACCACGCCAAGGTAGCACCGAATGACCGTGGCGAGGTTGGGATTCCCGGCTCCGCGGATTACGAGGCAGGGAAATTATTTAAAGTGGACGGGCTTTTCCTAGAGGAAACGTTGGGCCTTCAGTGAGCTCTGAAGCATCTTGAGGTAGGCCTTTACCGAGTTGGGTCGGTCGGCGGTTTTGAAGACATTGCCTTTGGCGTCCATGAGAAGGACGGTAGGGTAGCCTCTGATCTTGTATTTCTTGGCGAGTTCCTTGTTTTGCTTTTTCAAGGCGTCGGTTTGTTCCTTCTTGCGCGGGTAGTCGAGCTCGACAATCACGAAGTCCTTCTCGGCTCCTTTGACAAAGTCCTCCTGGGAAAAAATGTTTTTGTGAAGCGCTTTGCAGGGTGGGCACCAGTCGGAACCGGTGAAGATGACGAGCATCGATTTCTTGTCCTTGGCGGCCTCGGCTTGAGCGGCAGCGAAGTCGGTTTTGAATTCACCGGCGGCAGCGATTCCGATAGCGGCAGTGGAGATCATCGTGATGGCGAGTTTTTTTATCATGGTCATTGTGTTCATTAGGCGTTTTTCGGAGGGGTTTTATTTCAAATTAATCGAAAATATTTTTTCAGCTGCTAGGAATAGCTGATGACAAAACGATTGGTAGTCGCGACTCGCAATGCACACAAGGTGGAAGAAATCCGAGCTATTTTGACGGATTACGAGGTTTGTGATTTGTCGGTGATTTCAGACCCTCCGCTTGTTGAGGAAACGGGAACGACATTTTTGGCCAATGCCACTTTGAAGGCCCTTGCCATTAGCGAGTTGACCGATGCTTTGGTGCTTTCCGACGATTCGGGGCTAGAAGTGGATGCCCTGGGCGGAGATCCGGGGGTGTTTTCATCGAGGTATGGAGGCGAGGACGGCAACGATGCCCTTAATAATGCCAAACTTTTGCGGGAGTTAGGCGAGGAGGTCAATCGAAGGGCACGCTTTCGCTGTGTTATCGTGCTGGCGCGGGGAGGGGAGAGCTTGGCAGACTTTTCGGGAGCGGTGGAAGGGTGGATCTTGAAGGCGGCCCAGGAGGGTGAAGGGGGGTTTGGTTATGATCCTTTGTTCGTTCCCGATGGGCACGAAGAGAGCTTTGCCCGATTGGGGGAAGAAGTGAAGAATACCATGAGTCATCGCTCGCGGGCTCTCGATGGGGTGAGGGGTTGGCTTGGTGAAAATGGCTGATTATTTAAAGAAATTGACATCTTCGTGAGATTTAGGAGCTTGCGTTTTAAATCAAATTCCCGTTGTCATGATTTCTCGTCTTCTCGTCCTGATTGTTTCCGGATCTTTCCTTCTTAGCTGTAGCCCGGATCCACGATGGGGGCCTCCGAGAAGTGGTCTGCGGGAACCGATGGAGTGGCAGTATCGTGATTCCAACAAGCCGACCACGATTTCTTACGATGAGCCAGAGACCCGTTGTCCAGAGCTGGCGGTGGAATTTGTGGCTTATCTGCCGGATTCGTTTGGACACCGGAGGGAATCCGGTAAGTCACGGGCCACGTTGGAAGGCGACGGAGCGGAGTAAGTCGGGCTTTGTCCCGCGTCATCCGCGGGGCTACTAGTTCTCCTTTACGGTGAACTTATAGGAGCCGGATTGCAGGATGTAATTGGCTACGGTGTCGGTTCGATTGACCTGCTCGACACCCACGGCGTCTTTGGGTGTTTTTCCTGATTCGGTGATGACGGATCCTTTGGCGGCAGGCAGGACGAGTTGAGCGAGGACGCCGGGAGGGACGGTGCAGTTGAAGGTGAGCCCGCCCTTGTCTTCTTTTTTCCAGTGAATTTTAATGCGGCCAGCTGATGAATCGTAGTGGGTCTTAATCCACTGGATTTTGTTGCTTGAGGGAATCTGCGGAGTTAAACGCAGCTGTCGATAGCCGGGCTGAACGCTGTTAATGCCAGCCAGGGAAGTTATCATCCAATCACTGAGCCCATTGCCGATGAAGTGTTCTTTGACTTTTTCTGACATTTGTTTGTCGACGAGCTCAAATGCGAGATCTTGATTGCCGGTGAGGTAAAGAACCGGTAGAAGGTATTCTGCTCCAATTGGGCCGACCTTAATGCCATCTTTTTTGAGGGAGGTGATCAAGGAATCGATGATGCCCTGTTGCTGTTCCGGCATGAGAACTGCGCATCGCAGAGCGAGGAGGTGCGCGGTTTGAGTTTTGATTTTCAGGCTTCCGTTTTCGGCGATATACTTGTCTTGAAAGCTTTCCCTGATGCGCTGGGCGTAGTCTTTATAGCGGATGACATCGAGTGGTTCTCCGGCGGGAAGGGCTAATTGACGCATGATGCGAGTCGCCATTCCCATGAGACAAACATTAAGGTATTCGGGAGGGGTTCCGTCGATCGCGCTGATCTTGGTTCCCCATTGCTTGCCGGTGAACTTGGGGTCGAAGTTTTCCCGCGCAATGAGGTGTTTTTCCGCAATGGGCCAGCGCTTTTTGGCTTCTTCGTCATCACCGGTCATCCACCATAAGGCATAAGGGAGGATGACGCCGGCATTGGCATCGATCGCATTGTAGTCTTTCTTGCCGGGTGAGGAGGGATAATGCCCCTCTGCGGTGCGGCCTTCTTCGAGAGTCTTAAGATATTGTAAGAGTGAGGCTGTCGCGTCGAAATTGTAGTAGAATTCGCGGGCCGATCGTTGGACTTCTGCGGGCGTTCCAAGTCCTTGTTGGTCCCCTGCGGCAAATTTTTTCAGTCGTTGTTCCAGCTGCGCGATGGATTCCTCGTAGAGTATGTTGAGTGGACCATGATTACTTTCAAAACCAGAGAGTCGGGAAGCCGGGGAGAGGCCGGCGGCCGTAAACCTGGCTGGGGTGCTCCAATCGCCCCAGGTTTTACTTTCATCAAAAATACGAACTTTCCAGTGAACTTCCTGTCCGGTTTTGAGGGGCTGGCCTGCCCACTTGCGAAGGTTGCGATTGGTGTCGGTTTCCGACTTGTGATCGTAGAGGTCGCCTTTTCCGACAGCGAGATTCTCGGCACTGCTGGCGGCGAGAATGTGGCAGCCGAGTTGGCGCTTCGAGCGGCCCTCGGACTCGAGGGCCCAGCTCAGGCGTGGCGAGTTGCTTACCCCGACGGGATTTGTCTGGTGATCAACTTTTAGGCCGGTGGCATTGATGGGGGCTCCGATGGCGGAGCCAGCCAAAAAGAGGGGGAGTAGAAGGGTGCGTGCAAGAGCTCGTTTCATCTGGGGGATAAGAAAACCTTCTCTTTGCGATTCTGCAAGCAGTCTTGTGATCAGGATGTGACTTCGATAAAGGCTGTTCCCTCTTTGGTGACGCGATGATCGAGGTGAACTGGAAGGAATTGCGCGATGACATGGCTCTTTGTCAGAGTGTGATTGGAAGGATTCATGGTTTAAATTTTCCCGGACCGACGAGGTTCAGGGCAGAATGAGTTGGGCTTTGTCCTGGAAGTGGTGGCCCTCTTCCCTGGAGCCGTCACAAGTAGCGCAGTTTTGTTAGAAGACGGAGGTGGCAGAAGTGCCTGCGGAGCTGTGGCTTCGAGGGAGGTTTTATTAAGGGTAGTGCAGGTAGAGCCCAAGTGAGAGCGCTCCGATGATGGAGATGGCCACGACGGTTTGAAAGGTGGAAAATCCTCGGTTTGAATGAGCGCTCTTGATGCTCATAATACGTGTCCCAAAGGCTGGATCTTAACCCAGTCGTCCCCAAAGCTCGTCGAATTTCGATTGAAAACTGTTCACGAGCTTGCGGTTGTTGGTGACGATGATGTTTTCGTCGTTCTCGGTGGCGGCGGAGCGGGTCCAATTGTAGCTGCCAGTGAGGAGAAGGTCGTTGTCGGCGATAGCGAACTTGTGGTGCATGTGTGCGCTGGTGTGGTCGAAGCGACAGCTGATGCCGGCGCGGCGGAGGTGATCGAGATCGGAGCCGAGGTCTTCGGATTTGTCGTCATCCGAGATGATGCGAATGCGAATCTTGCGGGCGTGGGCTTCTTCGAGTTTTTTGACGATGCGATTGTCAGTGATGGTGAAAATGCAGATGTCGAGGGACTCGCGGGCTTCGCCAATGAGTCGTCGGATGCGGTGAAGGCAGTCTTCGCCGGGGCTGAAGTAGGCGCTGGCTTTGACCTCGTTTTCGCTGGCGTAGAGGAGCTTAATGACTCCCTGCAGCCAGTCGAGCGCGGCGATTTGACCGAACTCGTCAATGGCGTTATTGGCCAGACGGAAAGCGAGCTGTCGGGCTTTGGCTTGCCCGACTTTGTCGCTTCCAATTTTGGCGAGATGGACTTTGAGATCCTTCTTTTCAGATCTACTGAGGGCAAAGTCCTCAAGTGATTCCCGAAAGAAGGATTCCAGTTCGTCCATGTTGGCAGATTATTTCTGCCTTTTCAGGAAGATGCGGCTTTCGCGGTAAGTGATGACGGCCTCGAGTTCGCGCATGTAGTCTGCTCCGAAAAGTCCGACCCACTCTTGTTGCTTATTCTCCTGATTCCGCCTCAAGTCAGTGGCGAGAAGAATGCGGTTGGTGAGAGTGGCGTCGCCCATGGTGATCTTGTCGATATCCGTGGCAGCGGCAGGTGCAGAGCCTCCGATGCCGTAGACTTTCTTGTCCATTGGGCCAACTTTGCAGCCGGTCCTCTTGGCCCAATCGAGGTGGAGCAAGCTACTGTCAGCCCCCGTGTCGATCATCCAGAGGACTTCGTTGTCGTTCAGGGTTCCATCAACGAAAATGTGGTTCCCTTTACGTTCATATTGGAAGGATTGGAAACGGCGAAGGTCGAGGAGTTCCTCAATGGTGAGGCCGCGGCAGTGTGCCATGAAGTCGGCTTTCTCCTGACTCCAGCCGACGACATAGGCAACGTCCTCGTCGGACATGGAGAAAGTAGCGAATGATTTGCGCTTGCCATTGAGTCCTTCAATGATGGCGGAGTTGCCTTCTTTACCGACGAGCTTTCCACGGAACTGCTTCTTATCTTTCATGGTGAAGATCCGGAAACTGAAGTCATCGTCGTCTTTGCCATTTTTTTCGATTTGAGCGATGTCTGAGTTGTCGGGGCGGAAGAAGATCGTGCGCTCTTTGTAGGAAATCACAGCCTCCAGCTTGATGAGGTATTCGGCACCAAGGAGGATGTCCTCATTGCGTTTAAACCCCTTGGGCATATTGTGGTCGCGGTCTGCGGCTTGAATTTCTTCGTCGAGGAAGATGCTGCTACCGAGCTCGAGTTTGGGGATTTCAGCAGTGCCTGCGGGCTGGAACCCGGCGACCCCCCAGATCTTCTGATCCATGGGACCGATCTTGCATCCGGCAGCCGTGGTGAAGGGTGCGTGGAGTAAAGTGGTCCCGGCACCTGTATCGATTTGAACCTTGGCGGGCTTCCCGTTCAGCTTTCCAGTGATCATGATGGCATTGCCTTCGAACTTGAAGGGAATGGGCTCATAACCGCGGAGTTCGAGTAGCTGGCGGATGGTCAGGCCACGGCATTTTTGTAGGAAGACTGATTTGGCCTTGGGCCACTTCTTGATGTATTCGAGATCTTCGGGGCTGATCTTGTCAAAGGGGATAGTCGAGGGGGTCGAGCGGCCTTTGACGAGGAGCTTGAAGGTTTTCTTTTCGTCGTCGCGATCGACGAGGGCAGCTTGAATCTTTTTGCCGTCTACGCTGGTAAAGAGCCGGAGTTCAGGTTTGACGCTGATCTCTTCGGCTTCTTCTTTATCGGCTTCCTTCTCCTGCGCAAAGGAAAAGGGTGCGAAGAGGAGGAGGAAAAGAGTGAGTGAAAGTGATTTCATTGGTGTGATAATTCTTACTTGAAGCTGGTGCTCTTAACGAATTCGGTCCAGGCGGCCTGGAATTCTTCGACTGTTTCGTGGCCGAAGATTTTTGCGATTTCGATCGGTGCGGGAACCTGATTGCTAGACTCGATGCGGGTTACCATTTCGGCGAAGGCGACAAGGCGTGCTGAGTCGCTTTCGATGTAGTAAGCGAAGGAATACATGAGAACGAGCTGTTCTGGGGTGAGGTCGGCCGAGGTGAAGGAAAGGAGTTTTTCCAGATCAGGGGTGACCTTGCCCTGTCGAACGAGCTTGCGAAGGGTTTTGGCCCACGAGCGTCCGTCTTTGAATCCGCTGGCGGAGGAGATTTCGTCCTCTTCGCCATACTTACCGGCATCTAGGAGCTGGGTTTCTGATTTGTCGGCGAGTTGGATTTCCTTGAAGTAGGCGTGGCCGGTGGTGAGGGCAAAGTATCCGGTCGGCGAGATGTCGCTGACGCCTCCCATTTGATGGGAAATGAGCATGCCGGCGAGTCCGTGAGTGGGGAAAGGACCGAAGACCTTTTTGTAGCTGCGATCGTTTCCATCACGAATACGGAAGACCTTTGCCGTTTCGAAGGCGTTGAATTCTTCCTGCTCGTCTTCAGGGAGGCGGATCGAAGTTCCCGCGACGCGCATCCAGAGAGTGCTGATCCGGTTGGATTGTTGCTGGGCTACATTTTCGTCGGTGATGTTGTTACGTAGCCAGTTGGCATACCATTTGCCGAGTTCTCCGTAGACGTCTTCGTCGGTGGTGACGATGATGACTTTCCTTTTGTCACCCCAGTCTTCGCGGAAGTTCATGTGCTGGAAAGCCATGCCGTGCCAGAGGCGTTCAGCCATTTCTGCGAGAGCCTTGCCGCTGAAGCGTCCGGTGGAAGCGATGAGGAAGTGCTCGGACTCGATGAGGTTGAAGGCCAGATGGGTGCTGTCGCCAAATCCCATCTTTTTTTCGAGGGTCTTGATGGTCTTTTTGTCAAAGCGGATGTCTTCCTCGGGAATACTAAGTTTTACGTCGGTGAGGATTTTTTTATCGGCTTCGGCGAAGTCGACGAGGTGGGCGCGGTCGGCGAGGGAGAGGGTCGCGACCTTGACTTTGATGACCTTATTTTCTGGGGTGACCAGATGGACTTCGCCTTTATCCAGTTTTTGGAATTTGGCTTTGACGGTGCTGCCGGAAGCAGAGGTCCACACACGGACTTCGGCGGCTTGCAATGGGCTGAGGCAGGAGAGCGCGAACAGTGCGGCGACACCTCCCAATCGATGAAGTAGTCTCATGCCGCGATCACTATCATGCGTTTTGTTACTTGGCTACCCGTAATGTTACTTGGGCAACATTAGATATTTAGTTTATCTAAAGTAAGTTTTCTCCTGTGAAATCTTTCTGTGCGGTGATGGGGGAAGCGCAGGACTTAACCTTGCTCCGGGTCTTGCTACGGAGGAGGGCGATGGGTCAGTGGGAGCCCCTCCGCTTTTCCCCGACCTGGCTGAGGTCGTGGCCTTTTTTTGAAGAGAATGCGGCCTTCCTCGGTTTGAGTAAGCAGGTCCCACTGTGCTCACAAGTTAGTGGGTAGCATGAGTAGGATGAGGTGTGAGGCGCATGGTTTCCATCATTATTCTTTGTCCTCTTCTCCTCCTGCGGGTAGCCCGTTAATCAAATTGGTGAACTCGGTGATCCATCCGGGAGCGGAATTATGGCTGAGATGCTCCTTGAGATGAGTGAGCATTCTGAGGGCGGCCGCTTTCTCATCGCCTGCCGAAAAGAGGTCGGTTTCCATGCGCCAAACGAGGTCGAGGCGGCCTTTTGCCAACCAGGCCTCCAGATCCGGGTTGCGATCTTTACCGACGTTCCCCTCATCTCCCCAGGCCTTGTGGATTAAGCCGGAGTGTGTAATTCGGGCTGTCCAGGCGCTTTTGAGCTTGGCGATATTGTCGGGGTTACGAAGCGGCTTCATGATGATCAGTTCGTACATTTGATCGATGGCCAGGGGGGCATTGGGCCAGCTGGAAATCTTTAGTTTGTCGAGCTCATAAGCTTTGGCGAAGACAGTGCTGAGAACGGAACTTCCGAGTGTGCCCTGATAGCCATCAAGGACTTTGGCATCGCGGAAGATGGCATCGATGGCGTTCGTCGCACGGGAGGACATTTTGTCCCGGGCTTTTGGGTTTCCAGCTGCCTCGATAGTGGTGAGAAGCCAAGAGAGCTGGTGTCTGAGCGCTCGCTTGAATCCGGGATCGTCGTGGCGATCTTTATAGCGACGTTTCCATTCGCGAAAGTCTTGGGATTTTCGGGCTTTGTCCTGAAAAGAGATTTTTTCGTGGCATTTGAGGAACAAAGCAAGAGCCTCGCTGTCGCTGTCGACCGCGCTTTTGAATGCGGCCAGCGCCACGCTATGGCGGCTCTGGACGGTTTGATTGGAGGTCTCTTGAATGGCTTTAAGCCGATCGAGAAGCAACTCACGGTCGATTTCCGTCAATTCGGATTGGGCGGAGGCCATTCCGAGGGAGCAGACCCACAGGGTGAATAAGATCAGAGATTTCATAGGTTGGGGAACACTTTCAGAAGCTCTCTTCGCTGTCGAATCAGTTTCTGTTATTTGGCAAATTCATTGAATTCCATGATTTCCTTCCGGATTCGACTCCGTATGCTCACGAGATGACTGATTTGAACAAGATCTCTCGCCGGAAAGCATTGGGGAATCTCGCCTCTCTCGCGACTATTTCGATCGTTCCCAGCCGGGTGTTGGGGCTGAATGGACAAACTCCTCCTTCTGAGGAACTGACGCGGGCTCTCTTGGGCTGCGGAGGGATCAGTAACAGCCATTTGGGTATGCCGGGTAGGATTCTGGCGGTTTGTGACGTGGACTCCCAGCGCATGGCACAGCGTCAAGGCCAGGCGATCAAGAGAGGGAATAAGGACGTTAAAGCGTATGCGGATTTCCGCGAAATTATCGCGCGGGACGATATCGATATCATTCATACCTGCACTCCGCCACATTGGCATGCCCACATGGCGATTGCGGCGGCCAAGGCTGGAAAGCACATCTGGGGAGAAAAGCCCATGTCCCGGACTATTGGTGAGGGGCTTGCGATGAAGAAAGCGATTCAAAAAGCCGACGTAAAATTCCGAATTAACACCTGGTTTCGCTTTAAGAGCACCTTTTACGGTTCCGGTGTCACCGCACGCGAAGTTCGCAAGGCGGTCGACGGAGGCCTGATCGGTGACGGTCCTTACAAAGTAACCCTGAGCGGGGTGACTGGCTTCAACTGGAAGTTCAATTGGGTTGGTAAAAAGAATCTCAAGGAGCAGCCGATCCCGAAGCATTTTGACTACGACACCTGGCTCGGGCCGGCACCCTACAAGCCTTACCACTCCCACCGGACCCATGGTACCTTCCGTGGATATTGGGATTACGATGGTGGCGGACTGGGTGACATGGGGCAGCACTACCTGGATCCTATTCAGTATATCCTCGGCAAGGATGATGAACTTCCGGTTTCTGTCGAATGCGACGCCGATCCTCAGGACCAAGATGCCGTTGGCTCCTTCCGCCGCATCACATATACCTACAAAGACGGAACGCAGATCATTCTTGATGGTGAGAACAAGGACAAGGACGCTGCGCTGATTGAAGGAAGCGAAGGTAAGATCATGCGCGGTTTCAAAACCGACGTGAAAGGCTTCGCTGAGAAGTTGAAAAAACTTCCCGAGCCCGAGCCGCAAGTTGGCGACTTCCATCAAGCCATTCGCGAGAACAAGAAGTTTGCGCTTAACGAAGAGAACGGCTTCAACTCCTGCACCTTGATTAACCTCGGCAAGATCGCGCATCGAACAAACCAGAACCTGAAGTTCGATCCCAAGAAGATGCAGTTCATCGATAATGCCAAAGCGAATGCGCTGGTCCACCAGAAGGATCGCGACAAGTGGAAGTTGCCGAGTTAAGCGCAGTAGCAAATTTCAAAGGCCGGGTTCATTTCACGATAGAAATGATCTCGGCCTTTCTTTTGTCTGCGAACCTTCGAGAATAGACGCAAATTTTCAGAGCCCGGTAAGTTAAAGTTACTTACCCACCAGTTTTCGGCCCGCGGGGCTTCTTGGGCTTTTGCTGCTGCTGGGCACCGCCAGATCCCGGGCGACCTTGGCCGGCTTCGCGGGCCTTTTGGGCGAGTTCCGCTTTGTCGGCGAGCTTTTGCATCCAGCTCTTTTTGCCGGCCTTCTTGTTGGTCCTCAGTTCGGGCTCGGGCATTTTCTGCATGAACCAGGTTTGCGCGATGGAGAAGATGTTCTGCGTCGTCCAGTAGAGGGCGAGAGCGGAGGCAAAGTTGTAACAGAAGAAGAAAAAGATGAGCGGCATCAGCATGAAGATGCGCTGTTGCATTTTGTCTCCGGTCTTCGGAGTGACCTTCATTTGCAAGACCATCGTGATGGCCATGAGGAAGGGAAGGGGGTTGATGGGGAGACCCATGACGTAGGTGACGGTGTCGGGCTGGGAGAGATCTGTGACCCACCAGAGGAAGGGCTCGTTGCGGAGCTCGACGGCATACTGGAGCATGGTGAAGAAGCCGAAGAAGATGGGGATCTGCAAGAGCATGGGAAGGCAACCGCCCATCGGGTTGACTCCGAACTCGCGATAGAGCTTCATTGTCTCCTGATTCATCTTGTTCGGATCGTCGGCATACTTCTCCTTGAGCTTGGCCATCTTGGGCTGGAGCTTCGACATCCGCTTCATAGTGCGGGTGGACTTGGCGTGCAGGGGCCACATCAAGGTGCGGATAATGAGAGTCAGGACGACCACGGCCCATCCCCAGGACCAATCGTTGCCCTCGCCACCGAAGAGGCTTGAGAGTTTGTTGAGGGTCCAGTTGAGAATGTTACTGATCCAGCCGAAGAACCCGTAGTCCATGACTTCGGCCTTGTTTCCATCGAGGCTGCGAATGAGGAAGTTATTTTTAGGTCCGACAAAGATATCGAATTCGACGACCTTGGTACTCTTTCCCGCGAGGGTTTCGTTGGGGAGGGAAAGGTAGTTGTTCAGAAGAGTTGCGCCTTTTTCTTCTTTGGCGCGGGGAGGCTTAAGAGTGATTTTCTTTGGGCTGACCCGGACGGTGGCGGGGTAGGGATCTTTAGGAGAAACGATGGTGGCAAAGAATTGGTTTTCTACTCCGCTGTATTGCACTTTGCTTTCCTTGGCTTCACGATACTCGCTCTTTTCCTTGCTGAAGAATCCTCCTTCGAACCAAGTCCCTGATTCGGAATCGAACTCGCCGTCTTCCTGCCAGAAGAAGGTGAGGTAGTTGGCGCGTTCCCCTTCGAAGACAGGCGCTGCGGAGCCAGCTGCGATGGCCATGTCGCCGAGGTCGACATCGGTGTCGCCCAAGTTGGTGAGTTCGAGACGAAGGTTGAGTCGGTAGTTCGAGCCTGCGCTGTCGCCGACCTTGCTCCAGATTTTTTTAACGCCGAGGTTGTTGGAAGTGGTGCCGATATAGGTGATGGAATCCTCGCCGGCGTCCTTGGCGGAGTAGAATGGCTTGTCGAGAACGTCGCCGTTGATGGTGGTGAGGGCGCCGATGCGATTGACGCCGAGGTCGTTCATTTTGACCTTAAGGGCGGGATCGTGAACTGATTGTTCATTCGGGAACTCGATGCTCTTGATGCCGCCTTCCAGGGTGGAAAGATGGAAGGACGCTTCGGGCGTGAAGAAGTTGTGGGGTTCGTCTTTTCCGGTGACTTCGGGTGCCGGTGGCTTGTCGCTGGCTTCGAGAACGCCAATAGGCTCGTCGGGTGCCTTGGCGGCAGCCTCTTCTTTGGCTTTCTTTTCTTCTGCTTCTTTTTCGGCAAGTTCGGCGGCATTTTGCCTGCCGGACATGATATTAAAGATGAGCAGAATACTGCAAATGGTGACGACGATCCAAGCTTTACGATCCATGATCTATGAGTGATTGAGTAGAAGATTTGGGAGAAGAAGAATTCCCTTCGGCCGGTGGCACGGGGTCATAACCGCACCCGCCCCAAGGATGACAGCGTAAAATCCGACGAATACCCATCCAGCTGCCTTTGAGGGAGCCGTGGGTCTCGACTGCTTCCAGGAAATAGTGGGAGCAGGAGGGGTCGTAACGGCAGCCGGTATTCGGTCCGCCGAGGGCCTTGATGACCGGGCGGATGAGGAGCTGGTAGGCGCGAATGCCCAGACGGATGAGGGGCTTCATAGTCACTCTCGCCAGATTTTGAGTCGTTTGGCCACCTTGATCCAGTCCTGCTCGAGCTCATCGAGGGTGGCCTCGGAGGCGCGCCAGCGGGCGATGGTGACGACCATTTGTCGAGGAGGAAGGTGGTCGCCCCATTTGCGAATGATTTCGCGGAGGCGGCGACGGATGAGGTTTCGGGTGACCGCGTTACCAACCTTTTTTGAGGTGATGAAGCCGAAATTACGGTCCCGGGAAGAGGAGTCCTCCAGTGTGCCGATAACGAGGTATCTCCCAGCAGCGGATTGTCCCGCAGTTCGAACGGTTTGGAACCCGCCCCATAGGCGCATGCGCCGCTGACGAGTCAATTTCACGACCAATTGGTTACCAAATAAGGAATGCCGCAACCCTCAGGAGAGACGCGGCATGGCCAATTACTTGGTGTTGTTTTGCACCGTGTGGCGCTTGAAGTGAATCTCGGCTCCTTTTGGAAGAAGGCGCTTGCGACCCTTGCGGCGACGGTTTTTGAGGATGCCGCGGCCAGCCTTAGTGGCCATGCGGGCACGGAATCCATGTTGCTTCTTGCGAGTGCGCTTGGAAGGCTGGTAAGTCATTTTCATGGCCGTAAAAAAGTAAGATTTGGAAGAAAAGCACCCTCGGAGGACGCGGGACGCGGAGACTACCGATCAGCGCGTGCTTGTCAACCAATCGTGGATTTTTTTGTGAAATTCGTAGTTTTGGCTCAAAATGCCGGTTTTCGCGGGAGCCTTGAGGGTCTTTTGAGGGAGAAAATTACATTTTTTGAATCCAAGCAGGGCGGATCTTTGAGAGCCTTCCGATGGTGAATTCCAGAAACCGGATCGTATTTGGCTACGGTTTTCAGCTACCCTTATCGAGAGCCGGGGCGTGCTGCAACCCGCCGGTCGCTGAATGACTGACCGACAAGTTGCTTCTTTTATGATTCGCCTTCGAGATCGAGGAGGAACTTCGAGGCCTGTTCGACGTCCTTGTCACCGCGGCCGGAGAGATTGGCGATGATGATGTCGTCTTTGTTCATGGAGCCAGCCACTTTGGAAATGTATGCCATGGCATGGGAGGATTCGAGGGCGGGGATGATGCCTTCGGTGTAAGCCAGTTCGCGGAAGGCGGCGAGAGCCTCGTCGTCGGTGGCGTAGGTATATTCGGCGCGACCGATGTCCTGAAGGTAGGCATGTTCGGGACCGACGGCGGCGTAGTCGAGGCCGGCGCTCACTGAGTGGGTCAGTTCAATTTGCCCGTCGTCGTTGGCGAGGAGCCAGGTTTTTGATCCCTGAAGAACGCCGAGTTTTCCTCCCTGAAATCGGGCGGCGTGTTTTTCGGGAAGGATGCCTTCGCCTCCGGCTTCCACACCGATCATCGCAACGTCTTCATCGTCGACGAAGGGATGGAAGAGCCCCATGGCATTTGAGCCACCCCCGACGCAGGCGACGAGGAGATTGGGTAGGCGGTTTTCTTTGGCGAGGATTTGTTCGCGGGCCTCCACGCCGATAATGCGATGAAAGTCACGCACCATCATGGGGAAGGGATGTGGTCCCAGGGCGGAGCCGAGAATGTAGTGGGTGTCGTCGACGGTCGCGACCCAGTCGCGCATTGATTCGTTAACGGCTTCCTTAAGAGTGGCTTGTCCGGCAGTCACGGGAACGACCTTGGCTCCCATGAGTCGCATGCGGGTGACGTTGAGAGCCTGACGTTCCATATCGACTGCTCCCATGTAGACGGTGCATCCCATGCCAAAGCGAGCGCAGACCGTGGCGGTTGCGACGCCGTGTTGTCCTGCTCCGGTTTCCGCAATGATGCGCTTTTTGCCTAGACGCTTGGCGAGGAGGATTTGGCCGATGGCGTTGTTGATCTTGTGGGCGCCGGTGTGGAGGAGGTCTTCTCGCTTGAGGTAGATCTTCGCGCCGCCGAGTTGCTCGGTCCAGCGTTCGGCGAAGTAAAGGGGAGTAGGACGCCCGCAGTAGTTGTGCAGGAGGTCATCGAGTTCGCGTTGGAATTCAGGGTCGGCTTTAGCCTGCTCGTAGGCGAGGCTGAGCTCGTCGAGCGGGGTCATCAAGGTTTCCGGGGCGAAGCAGCCGCCGAATTGGCCGAAGTGTCCGTTTGCGTCGGGGACGAGTGTTGCCTTGGTGCTCACGGCCCGACAATAGCGTAGCGAACGAAAAGCGCACCTGTAAATTTAGCTGCTTTACAATGGTCTGGCCTATTAGGTGAGCTCCCACCAGATGCTCTGGCCGCATTCGGGTGAAAATAATCGTTCGACAAAATCGCGAGCCTTCCGAACTTCCGATGAAAATGGAAGTTAGCCTCGTTTTTCCTCATCAACTCTTCGAACACCACCCCGCGCTCAGCACAGATCGTCCGGTTTGGCTTCTGGAGGACTCGCTCATGTTCGGTCGAGACAGCCACTGGCCGCTCGATCTTCACCGGAAGAAGCTGATACTGCATCGGGCCTCCATGAAGAGCTATCAGGCAGAATTGGAGGATCAGGGATTTGTCGTTCACTATCTAGAGTGCCGTGGGGTGTTGGATTTGGAGGGGGATTTGAATGTCCTTCATTTTTGCGATCCGGTTGATGATCTCCTGAGTAAGCGGCTTCGACGTTATGCCGAGAAACATGGGATCGAATTGAGACAGGTGCCATCGCCGAATTTTCTCAGCCCAGACGACTGGCTGGATGGGGTGCTTGGAGGGAAAAAAAGGCCATTAATGGGGCATTTTTATAAGGCGCAGCGCAAGCGGTTGAATATTCTCATGGAAGATTCGGAGACTCCGATGGGTGGCAAGTGGTCCTTCGATGAAGAGAATCGAAAAAAGCTCCCCAAGTCCCAGTCGGTTCCCGAACCACCTGCGGATGTTCCCAACCGCTCCGTGGAGGAGGCACACAGCTATGTTGCTCGGAATTTTCCAAAAGCCCTGGGCCGGAGCGACGGCTTTGCTTATCCGGTGGATCGGGTGGGCGCTAGAAAATGGCTGCAAGGGTTTCTCACCGAGCGCTTTCACCTCTTTGGAGACTATGAAGACGCAATCCATAGTGAGCATCGCATCATGTTTCACGGTGTCCTGACGCCAGTTTTAAATATTGGACTTATCACTCCTGACGAGGTCATTGCGGATGCACTGGAATTTGCCAGGGAACACAAGGTCCCGATGAACACGATCGAGGGCTTTGTGCGCCAAATAATCGGATGGCGGGAGTTCATGCGTGCAATGTACTCCCAGCATGGAGTGGTTGAGCGCAACGGAAACTTTTGGGGCTTTGACCGTGAGATGCCGCGGGCCTTTTACGATGGGACGACCGGGATTGATCCCGTTGATGAAACGATCCGCCGCGTTTTGGAAGATGGTTATTGCCACCACATTGAGCGGCTCATGGTGTTGGGCAATTTTATGCTCCTCTGCCGCATCCATCCGAAGGAGGTCTACAAATGGTTTATGGAACTCTTTGTTGATGCCTACGACTGGGTGATGGTGCCCAATGTTTACGGGATGAGTCAGTTTGCCGATGGCGGGATTTTCACGACCAAGCCTTATCTTTCCGGTTCCAACTATATCCGCAAGATGTCCGACTACAAGAAGGGACCGTGGTGCGAGATTTGGGACGGGCTCTTCTGGAGCTTCGTTGCAGATTATCAGGACGTCTTTCTTAAGAATCACCGGATGTCACAAATGGGACACATGCTCAACCGAATGGATGAGGAGAAACGTCAACTTCACCGAGACAATGCAGAGCGATTTTTGGACCAACTCTAGTGCTTTTCCGTCTACTCGTGAGGCGGCATTGGACCGGCTGGTGGAATTTGAAAAGACGGCCTCGCGCTATGGCCGGGATAGGAATCATGTCGTCCCGGGTCACCAAAATGTCTCCCGCCTCAGCCCGGCTATTCGGCATCGCTTGATCACGGAGACCGAAGTGGCAAAGCACATTTTACACCGTTACGCATTTTCTACGGTCGAAAAATTTCTCCAGGAAGTCTACTGGCGGCGCTATTGGAAAAGCTGGCTCGCCCTCCGGCCCCAGGTCTGGACCGACTATCTTCGTGATCTCGATTCCCTGGAGGTTTGTGAGGCGGCGCAAAAGGTCATGGCCGGTGAAGGAGAGGTGGAGATTATGAATGATTTCGCCCATGAACTGGTGGAGACCGGTTACCTTCATAATCATGCCCGGATGTGGTTTGCGGGATATTGGATTCACGCCATGGGGCTTCCCTGGCAATTGGGAGCGGATTTCTTCTACCAACACCTCTTGGATGGCGATCCTGCTTCGAACACACTTTCATGGCGATGGGTGGCCGGCTTGCAAACGAGGGGGAAGACATACCTCGCGCGACGTGCCAATATCGAAAAATTTCTACACCCTGATTTATTGCAAGGGAAAGAAAATGGGCTTGAGTTGCTTGCAAGCCATCAGGGCCTCAATCCACCTGCATTCATCCGCCCTGAAATAAAAGAACCTGTAGATAATGTTCTCGAAGTAGACCCATCTCTCGTCAGTGGCTTCTGGCTCCATTCTGACGATCTTAGTGTGGATCCGAAATGCCACGAGGTGTTTCTCTCAGAAGATCTTCCCGCCTCGGAGGTAAAGGCGCAATGGCTCAGAGAGGCTCTCGACGATGTCGAATCCCGGTTGACCGGGCACTGCGTCGAACGTGCTCCGATCACAGGGTTGCTTGCTTGGGCTGGGAAAAACAAATTAGCTCAAATCATCGCCTATCGACCCGAGATTGGGGTCCTGAATGATAAGCTGGCCGAAATTGAAAAAGCGTTGGAAAAAGCCAACATTCGTCTCGTTCTGCTGAGTAGGGAAGAGGATGTTGAATTTCAATCGCTTGCGACCGCGGGGTTCTTTGGGTTCTGGAAAAAGATTGAATCGCGAATCAGAGCTTTCAAATAATGGAGCCGCTTAGCGGTGGCCTAACATAGCGAGATCAGAAGTCGGGCTGCAGCGGGATAGAGGGTTGTCTTATTGTCCTGCTATGATTGCTTCTGCGGTCTTGATTCCGGAAGTGATTGCTCCTTCGATGGATGCGCTGGAGGTGTGGTCTCCGCAGATGTGCATCCCGTCGATAAAGAGATGCCCGGGAGATTCAAGTCCCGGACCCTGCTCTGGAAGTGCGTGCTTGATGAGATCCGTGCGGAGATGTTTCCAATCGCGGGTCTGCTCACCGAACCACGAGTAGAGTTCTTCTTTGACCGCGTTGGGAATGTCTGAATTTTTGTGGATTCCTAGCAGGGAGACCGAGATAAGAGACCGACCTTTGGGCGCGTAGTCGGGTGCTACGTCTGAAATGACGCAGACATTGTTGACCAGTCCTTCCCCGCTGGTGTTGAGGGCGATAATTGCCTCGTTCAGTGGTGATTTTTCTGTGTGGAAGTAGACGTTGGTGACAGATCTCCAGGACGGTTCTTTTGCGGAAAATCCTGGGACGAGTCTGGCTGTCTGAGGCGCTTGGGTGGCGATCACGACCTGACGTCCCGGGATTTCCTCGCCCGAAGGCAGGCTCAGGGTGTCGGGGGTTGCCGAGGCAATGGCTGAGCGGATCCTGATGGTTTCAGGCGGGAGACGCTTTGCGAGTTGAAGAGGGATCGCACCCATGCCGGTGGCGGGGAGGGTCGCACTACCTTGGCTAAACATCTTAAAGGTGAATTCGAACATTCGGCTGGAGGTGCGGAGGTCTCGTTCGAGAAAAATTCCGCCATAGAAGGCGCTAAAAAATCCCTCGATCATGTTTTCGCTAAAGCCAAAGTTTTGGAGGAACGATTTGGTTTGTTGATCTGGTCTGGCTGCAAT
>JAKMEV010000127.1:0-3999 GCA_022425785.1 Akkermansiaceae bacterium
GGTGCCAGGCTCTTTTCGCCAGGAAGGGCGGGAGGATGGGCTCGAGACAGAGGTGGTAGGTGTAGGTTTTTGACTTGGCGGAAAAGCGGGCGTGAAAGTCTTCGGGCACCTCCTCGCATTCGACGATGCGGATGGCGGCGGGGAGTTTAGTGTTGAGGGCGGGAACCCAATTGAATGGGTTCATCGTGAGGTGGTCGGGGGCATCGAAGTGGGCGACTTGCCCGAGGGCGTGGACGCCGGCGTCGGTGCGTCCTGATCCGTGGAGACGGATCGGTTCTTTGGCGACTTGCCCGAGGGCTTTTTCGATGAGTTCCTGAACGGTGACGCCGTTGGGTTGGATTTGCCAACCGGCGAAGGAAGTGCCGTCATAGGCGATGGTGAGTTTGAGGTGCATTACCAACCGAGATAGTCTTTGAGGATTTCGAGGGCAGCTGCCTGGTCGATGACGTCCTTTTGCTGTTTTGCCTTGCGACCGGCCGAGCGGAGTTTTTCGGAGGCCGTCACGGTTGTGAAGCGTTCGTCGAAGAGGGAGAGGGGAATGTCGCCGAGATTGGTCCTTAATTCTTTGGCGAACTTGCGGACCTTTTTTGAACTTGTGCCTTCCGAGCCATCCATACGAAGGGGGAGTCCGAGAACGACGGCCTGGACCTTGCGCTCGGCGATGACCTCGAGGATACGGGGAATGATTTCAGTCTTCCGGCAATCGATTGTTTCGACGGGATGGGTTCCAATGCCAAACTCATCCGTCGCAGCGAGCCCGATGCGGGCGTCTCCGTGGTCGATGGCGAGAATGGGGTGGGTCATTTAACGAGTCGGGCGATCGTGCTGATTGCGGTTGCAATAATAATAGCTCCGGAGAGAGCAAGGATGTCGCGACGATCCATGATTCCTAAAATTATCAGAAGGAGGCCGCCGAAGCCAACAGCAAGGATCAGTGTGAAGACGGGTTGGGTGGGATCTTTTTTCACTTAGAGGAGTTCTGTTGGAAGTTTCGGGCCGAGGTTTTTGATGGCGTCGGCTTGGTGGCGGTTGGCGACGAGGAGGGCGTCGTCGGTTTGGACGACAATGAGGTCGTCGACGCCAAGGAGGGCGACGCGGGAGTCTTTGCGGGCGTTGAAGACGATGTTGTTGGAGGCGTCGATCTCGGTGATTTCGGTGTTGGTCTGGTTTTGATCGCCCTGGGTGGGGAAGTATTTCGCGATGGAGATCCAGGATCCGACATCGTCCCAGTCGAAGGTGGCTTCGATATTGAGGACGCGGGAGGCCTTTTCCATGAGGGCGTAGTCGATGGAGATGGGGGTGAGGTCGGGGAATTTGTCCGCTGTGGTGGCGACGACGTCGTTGGAGTCCTTGAGCTGATCAATGAAGCCGGCGAGTTCCGGTGTGTGTTCACGGAGTTCGTTGGTGACGGTTTTTAGCGACCAAACAAACATACCGGCATTCCAAGCGAAGTTGCCTTGGCGAAGGTATTCTTCGGCGAGTTCAGGATTGGGTTTTTCGCGGAAGGTGGTGACCTCCATGGCCTCGTGAGTGGTGTCGAAGCCGAGAGCGGCGGCTGGTCCGCGCTCGACGTATCCATAAGAAGGGCAAGGCCATGTGGGCTTGATCCCGATAGTGACGAGGGCGTCGGTTTGGGAGGCGATGGTGAGGCTGTCGCCGAGGACGGATTGGAAGGAATCGGTGTCCTGAATGAGCTGGTCGGAGGGGAGGACGGCCATGGTGGCGTCGGGATTACGTGCGGCGATGAGTCCGATGCCGAGAGCGACGGCGGGAGCGGTATCGCGTTTGGCGGGTTCGGCGAAGATGTTTTCGGCGGGGAGTTTGGTCGCGATTTTGCGAACGGCCTCTTCTTGGAGCGAGTTGGTTAGAATGAGGATGTTCTCAACGGGGATGAGCCCTTCGAGGCGGTTGATGGTTTGATTGAGAAGGGTGGAGTCATCGAAAAGGTTGAGAAGTTGCTTTGGTTTGGCATTTCTGCTGAGGGGCCAAAAGCGGGCTCCGCTGCCACCAGCGAGAATCAGGGCATAGTTGTTGCTCATCTCGGGCATTCAATCGATTGGGGTGCGGATTGTCAAAACCGACTGGTGTCCCTTTTTCTGTTGGGGTGAGGGGATCTCTGCGCTATAGTAGATCCATGAACGATTCCTACGACGAACGTGACTGGGTGGATACTACGGCAGCTTTTGCTCCGGCAGTGCTCGGTGCGGCAGCAGGTTTACTGGTAGCTGATGTCCTGAGTGACGAAGCGCGCAAACCGGTTGGGCTCTCCTTGGCTTGTCTTGGATTGGCTGCACTGACGCCGATGTTGGTGGAGACCATGATTAATAAATTGAATGGCCCAGGAACTCATCGCGGGTCGCAGCGCACTTTGCGCGGGATTCGGAACTCCGGTCTCCCCCCCCGTGATATCAGCTATGTTGGTGCCGAATTGGGTGACGAGCTGGGAGTCGGCTAAACAACTCGCAGTTGCGAACTGATTTCCCGGACGGTTTCCTCGAAGCCGGTCCGGAACGGAATGCGGGCTTTCCAGTCGAGTGATTCCAGCGAGTGCCGCGTTGCGAGGGCGTATCGGGCGTCGTGCCCGGGACGGTCATCGACATGACAAATGAGGGATTCGGGTTTTCCAAGTTGCTTCAGAATGGTGCGGGCGATGCCGAGGTTGGTGTGTTCATCGCGGGCACCGAGGTGGTAAATCTTCCCCGGAGTGCCGTGTTCGAAGGCTGCGATCAATCCGAGGGCGCAATCCTCGACGTGGATCCAGTCGCGGATCTGCTGGCCGGAGCCGTAGATAGGGAGGGGCTCGTCGCGCATGGCGTGATAAATGAGAGTGGGGATAAGCTTTTCCCGGTGCTGGCGCGGTCCGTAGTTATTCGTGCAGCGAGCGATGACAACATCCTGAAGATAAGTGGTGTGAGCAGCGATGGTGAGAAGGTCGGCGCTGGCCTTGCTGGCGGAGTAGGGAGAAGAGGGGCGGAGCTTGGTGAATTCGTCGAATTTTTTCGGAAAGGGAGTCGAGCCATAGACCTCGTCAGTGGAGCATTGAAGGAAGGGTACTTTGAGGAGTCGGCATATTTCCAGTAAGGACGAGGCCCCGAGCACATTAGTGAGGGCAAACTCCTGGGTGCTCGCGATTGAGCGATCAACGTGGGATTCTGCGGCGAGATTCAGGACGCCGGTGAATTGGTGCTCTTCGATGAGCCGAGTGGTGAGAGATTGGTCGAGGATGTCTCCTTTTACAATGGTGAGGCGGGAATCGTGATCGGGCCCGACGAGGTGATTTCGGTCGCCCGCGTAGGTGAATTTATCGAGGACGATGAGTTTTTCGACTTCGGATCTCTCCAGAATTTTTCTGACCAGAGTTGAGCCGATGAAACCAGCACCACCGGTGAGCAATAGGGAAGAGAGCGACCGCATCTACGAAAAGATATCTGTTTAACCGTTGAGTGAAAGAGAAAGATCTTCCCTCTAATGGGAATCCCATTGACCGTCTGCTGATCCTGTGGTCATTTAATTCCACGATGAAACGATGTTATATTTTCACCCTGGGTGGACTGGCCGTTGTGTTGGTTTCCTGTGGAGCCTTGAAAAATTTCCAGAATCCATTGGGTGGAAGCACTGGTTTCGATCCTTTGGCCGCGCCCGGAGTGCTGCAAAACAACCCTGCTGTGGTAGTGCCAACGGCGCCGAGTTTTACTCCGGGACAGTGGGTGGAAGCCTCTATGCCCAACGCGACCTTCTTCCGGATTGTTCCAAGCGGAAACGCAACTGCGGATAAGATGTTGGCGGTAGCCACGCCGATGAAAGTCATCTCGACCTCGGGGACCTATGTCAAAGTCGAGTTGGATTCAGGAGATGTGGGCTTTGTTCCTGAGATCATGGTTGCCGAGCGTTCGGCTGCCTCGGTTGCCCCGCTGGTGCCTTCGCCTGGAGATGGCTTGTCCCCGGTTGTGGCCCCTGAGCCCGAGATTCCCGGCCTGCCTCTGACCCCTCCCCCGGCAC
>JAKMEV010000132.1:0-6039 GCA_022425785.1 Akkermansiaceae bacterium
AATCCAGGCTGTCGGCAGCGCCCTCAAAATCCCGGCCGGCTATCATACAATCACTGCCAAAGTCGCCACTCCCGGCATCATCGACGCCCACACTACCGTAGGACTTTCCGGCATTCTCAACTCCCCCCAACACGACCAGGAACAACTCGATAAATCCGCTCCCATCCAACCCGAACTCCGCGCCATCGATGCCTACAACGGACGCGATCCGCTCGTAAAGTGGATCCGTGATCTCGGCGTTACCACCCTCCACACCGGCCACTCTCCCGGAACGCTCATCTCCGGCCAGCTCATGGTCGTCAAAACCAACGTCCCCTCCATCACCTCGATCAAGGACACCCTCGCTCCCACCTCCGCCGTCGCCGCCACTCTCGGAAAGGAAGCTCTCAGCAAATCCCCTGGCACCCGCTCCAAAGCGATCGCCCTCCTCCGCGCCGAATTCCTCAAAGCCCGGACCCACGCCACCAAGATTGCCAAAGCCAATGATAATCCCGAAAAAGACGCCCCTCCCCGCAACATCAAGCTGCAGACCCTCGTCGATGTTCTGAACAAAAAGACTCCGCTCCTCATCAACGCCCACCGTCATCAGGACATCGCCGCCGCCCTTCGCCTTCGCGAAGAATTTGGCTTCGATCTCATCCTCGATGGCGCTTCCGAGGCCTACCTCCTCCTCAATGAAATCAAAGCGGCCGGTATTCCCGTCATCATTCACCCCACCATGGCCCGCCCCTACGGCGACCTCGAAAACATGACCTTCACCCTCGCCGCCCAACTCTACAAAAAAGGCATCCCTTTCGCCTTCCAATCCGGCTACGAAAAATACGTTCCCAAAACCCGCGTGGTCCACTTCGAAGCCGCCCTCGCCGCCGCCTACGGACTTCCTCAAGAAATCGCCCTCGCCGCTTGCACTCTCTACCCCGCTCAAATCCTCGGCCTCGATCAAAAAATCGGCTCCCTCCAAAAAGGCCACGACGCCGACCTCGCCCTCTTCGATGGTGACCCCTTGGAAACCACCACTCATACCACACATGTCATCATCGACGGCAAGGTGGTATCCTCCTTTGCCAAATAGCAGCCTCATCCTCAAGGGAAAGAGGCCCTGTAAAATACGAAAGTTACTTATAATCCTTTCCCGTCAGGCTCTTCAACACGCTCTCCTGCCAGCCACGCAACTGCTTCGTCAATTTCTCCACAACATCCGGATTCTCTCCGGCAATATTATTTTTCTCCCCAGGGTCTTTCTTGAGATCGAAGAGTTCAGCCCCCGTTCCCTTCCCTCCATCAATAACCAACTTGAAGTCATCCGTCAGAATCGCGCGCGCTCCCAGAAAATCTTTCTCCCTGATTTTCTCGTAATGATCATTGCGGAAATTTCGCGTGAAAATATTTCCCATCTTCTTGACCAAAGGAGTGGTTCCTTTCTGAAGCTCCGGATCGATATAAGGCTTTCCCGATCCCATTCCGCGAATGTTCCAAAACTCAATCGCTTCGCCACGCTTTTTCATCTCTCCATTAAAAACCGGAACGAGATTAACGCCATCCAAAGGCACCTTCGGCGTCTTTGCACCAGCCAGCGCACACAAGGTCGGCAGGATATCAGAGGTCACAGAATTCACACTCGAAGTGCTAGGTTTCGAAATTCCATTGGGCCATTCAATGACTCCGGGAACACGAATTCCGTTCTCGTAAATATTTCCCTTCACACCACGAAAACGGGACTTCGTTAAGCCACTTGGAGGGGTGCCATTATCACCGCAATACCATAGCAAGGTATTGTCCCGCAGGCCGAGTGTTTTGAGAGCATTGCGTAATTTTCCAATCGATCGATCCATCGCGGTGATCTCCGCAAAGCGCTCGATCAAGACCTCACGTTGCGGCCTCTTGACTCGCGACCCGGTTTCGTTGGAAGTTAAACTCACCTCTCCTGGTGCAAACTCTTTGGGGAGATCACGATAAAGAGCCAGGTCGGTTTCCAATCCGCTATACGGTTCGTGCGGAGAGCCAAACCAAATGACGGTGAAGAAAGGAGCCTCCGCATTTTTCTTCTTCTCGATATAGTTGATCGCTTCATCGATGAGGATTTCCGAACTCTCGCCGTAGAATTTTTTGGGCGCTCCCCCATTATGGGAGAAGACCGGATCCATCTCAAAGAAATTATCGTGCGAAAGCCATTCATCAAAGCCCATCGCGCCTGGGTTGGTGGGCGATTCTTTCTTCACCGGGCCAACATGCCACTTCCCAAAATGCCCTGTCCCGTATCCCGCCTTGCTCAGAAGATGAGCCACCGTAATCTCCTCGGGCCGAAGCGAGCAACCGGGAGTAAAGGTTCCGTAGCGATTGGGATGCCGACCAGTCAGGACATTGCCCCGGGTAGGAGAGCAAGCCGGTTGGGCGTAGAAATTATCGAGTCGCAATCCGGAGGCGGCCATCTCATCGAGAAAGGGCGTCTTGAGATAAGGGTGCCCATTGTAACCCACTTCTTCCCAGCCATGGTCATCCCCCATTAGGAGAATGATATTCGGCCGCGGCGGAGATTCAGCACCACCCAGCCGGGTCAGGAGGAAGAGAGTGAGAATGATCAGTTGCTTCATATTATCACCGGAGACTCGTAATGATTTCTCCAAATACGTCAACGCCACAGTCGACATTCCGCACCAGGACCCATCTTTCTCCACCATCTACCTGCCCTCGCGTCTGGCGAGCCATCAGGAAACATCCTTGATACGGGTGGCGTTGGAATCGAGTATTCAAATCCTCAGCTACCCCATGAAAATTATTCTCCACACCCTTCTCGCCTGCACCTCCCTACTCCACGCCCTTGATTGGCCGCAAGCCAGCGGTGCCGGAGGAAATTTTCAAACTCCGGAATCAGGTCCAACAAAATGGAGTGTCGCTCTCGATCAAAATATTGCCTGGAAAATCACCCTGCCGGAAACCGGCCAAAGCACTCCCGTCGTTTCAAACGGAAAAGTTTTCTTCACGACCCTGAAGCCATTCGAATCCGATGCTGAGATCGGAAAGGACATCATCGCTTGGTGCTGTGATGCCTCTACCGGGAAGGTCCTTTGGAAAAAAGGGATCATCGGCAAACATCCCCTGAAGCTTTCCGGTTGCTTCAGCGACAGCAGCGCTCCACCAGCCGTCACCGATGGCGAACACGTCGTCTTCACAAATGCCTCATCCGGCGTCGCCTGCTTCACTCTCGATGGCGAACCGGTTTGGAAACAGGAATTCTTCACCGTCGGTCGCGGCCTGCCATTCCTGCATGACGGAACAATTGTCTTCACCCGCCAGATCTACACCCCGGAGCCAAACGGAAAGTTTCCTCACAAGTATGCCAATGCGCCAAAGGAAATGTGGACCCAGCTTCAAGCTCTCGACCTCAAGACCGGCAAGATTGTCTGGACCACCGAATGCGGCATTAACATGGGTGTTTCGGTCACTCCTCAAAAGCTCAACGACGGTCGCAAGGTCGTCGTCACCGGCCGCGGAGGCGGACACGGGCCACCGGAAAAACCCCACGGGATTTCTCTGGTCGACCTCGACAACGGGAAGACTCTCTGGACTCTTCCTCTTGAAAAATTCAACGCCACGATGAGCTTTGGGATTCGTAATGATCAAGTGCATTTCTTCCACGGCCAGAATCACCTCTCCGTGGATACCGCTACCGGAAAAATAGCCAAGCAAGTTTCCATCATCAAGGACGTCCCGGTGTGCGCCTGGAACAAAGGCGGTCGAAAGACAGAAACCAAAACGCTCAAGAAAACAGGAAGTCGAAACATCACCCAGACCTCCAACCTCCTCGTCGGAAGGTGGAACTACTTCCGGCACTACAAGCAACCCCTGTTGGGTCGGGTCAATATCGATACACACACCGTCGAGTATCTCGAATTGCCTCTTCAACTTTCACGAGCTCCCGGAGAGGACGATCAACTCCTCTGGTTCGATGTCGCCAAGAAGAAGATCGAAAATCAAACCATCGTTCCAAACGACATGAAGAACTCCCGCGGACTCGTCGTGTTTGGAGACAAGCGATCCAAAGGCAGTGGCTGGGGCCATGTCGCAGCTCCCTCACCCAGTGTCGCCGGCGACCACCTCTACGTGCCAGTCATGAACGGCACGATCTACGTCATCAACTGGAAAGCCAAAACCCTCGACGAAAATGCCCTCGTTGCCATCAACGACCTCGGCCTTGCCGGAAAATCCTACTCCCGCGCCAGCCTGTCATTCGCCAATGGCAAAGCCTACGCCCACACCATTCAGGAGCTGATCTGCATTGGCAAATAGCCTGCAAAAATTAACATCTCTCTGCCGCGCTCAACACTCACCCTCGCTAAAAAAATGAAATCTCTCACACTCCTTTTTCTCCTGTTCCAAAGCACGTGGCTCTTGGCTCAAAGCCCGCCGCAGACCAGCCCAAAGCCCAACATCATCCTCATCATGACCGATGATCAGGGATGGGGGCAAACCGGCTACTACAAGCATCCCGTTCTCAAAACACCCAATCTCGATGCCATGGCCGCCAATGGCTTGCGCTTCGATCGCTTTTACGCCGGCGCTCCGGTTTGCTCGCCCACCCGCGCCTCCGTCCTCACCGGCCGGGCCAACAACCGCACCGGCGTTCCCAGTCACGGGCACGCCCTCCGGCTTAAGGAAAAAACCATCGCCTCCGCTCTCAAACAAGCAGGCTACGCCACCGGCCACTTCGGAAAGTGGCACCTCAACGGCCTACGTGGTCCCGGCGCTCCCATTCTCGACGAGGATCCCTACGGCCCAAAAGGTTTCGGATTCGAGACCTGGATGACCGTGACCAACTTCTTCGATCTCGATCCGCTCATGGGATCGGCCCAGGGTGTGCATCAATTTAAAGGCGACTCGTCTGAGATCATCGTCAACCAAGCCCTCTCCTTCATCAAAAAACAAAAGGATGCGGAGAAGCCCTTCCTCGCTGTAATCTGGGATGGATCTCCACACTCCCCTTTCGAAGCAAGCGAGGAAGACATCGCGCCCTTTAAGGATCTCGATAAAAATAGCCAGAAGCACTACGCCGAGCTCGTCGCCTTCGACCGCAGTGTCGGGGTCCTCCGCAAGACCCTCCGCGATCTCAAAATCGCCAACAACACCATGGTCTGGTTCTGCAGCGACAACGGCGGGCTTCCCAAAATCAAGCCCACCACCGTGGGAAATCTCCGCGGCAACAAAGGCACTGTTTACGAAGGCGGCCTGCGTGTCCCCGCCATCCTCGAATGGCCCGCCGGAATCAAACCTCGCATCACGAAATACCCTTCCTCGACGATGGATATCTTCCCAACCATCGCCGACCTCCTCGGCCTTCCCAAAGATAACTTTCTCAAACCCGTCGACGGAGAATCACTCAAAGCTCTCTTCACCAAGGATCTCAAAAGACGCGAAAACGCCATCCCTTTCCGCTACCAAACCAAAGGAGCCCTCGTCGACAACAACTACAAAATGGTCGCCTCGAACGTGCAGAAGAATGCATTCGCCCTCTACGATCTCGCCACCGACCCCGGCGAAACCAAGGACATCTCCAAAGAATCAACAGAACAGTTCCAAAAGATGACCGCCCACTACCTCAAGTGGTATCAATCTGTCGAAGACAGCATCGCTGGCAAAGACTACCCTGAGGACTTCGATCCCGACTCCGTCCCCCAACCCAAATTCTGGACCTCCGACAAGCGCTACCAAAAACGTTTCGAAAAATGGAAAACATACCCCGGCTTCCAGAAAATCTACAAAGAGACCAAGAGGCGGGATCGATAGAGCGCTCTCCCCATCAAACCCTGACGAAGGTCCATACTCGGTCAAACTTTGGATCAGAGAAACAAAAAACCGGAGCGATAGGCTCCGTTTTTTGAAGTTAAATGACGAAAGGCTGGAAGCCCATGCTCCGAATCAGGACACTGCATCTGCGCAGCGTTGGCAGAGTCCTTCGTCGTTGACGGCGGGCTCGTAGCGACGGCAGCGGGGGCACATTTGATAACCGGTGGCAGATACCGTCGCGGCGAGCGCTTCTCCTTC
>JAKMEV010000162.1:0-8521 GCA_022425785.1 Akkermansiaceae bacterium
GAGCCGGTGCCGTATGTTGTGGTTGCTTCGTGGGCGGCTGCGGCGAGAGCGGAGTGTGAGGAAAGACCGAGGTAGTCGTTGGAGGAAAAATTGATCAGATCCTGTCCTGCGATGGTGACGAACGGAGTCTTGGGGGAAGATATTTCGCGAAGGGAGCGGAGGAGGCCGTTTTCACGGAGGAAGGTGAGTTCGTTATCGGGCATGGCGGGAGGTGAATACTGAGCATTTAACTTTGAACGCCCGGTTGGGGAGTTTGTAGTGGATAGAGTTCAAAATAGGAGATTATTTTAGGGTGAGGAGCTTGTTGTTGGTGGTGTTTTTTTGGTTTAATCTTGCTGGGTCTGGAGAGGGAAAAGTAGAGAAAGCCGAAATGGCGCAATTGTGGATCGATTTTGTGGTGGCTGTTCACGAGGAAAATCAACTCTCCACAGAAGTGTTTCATTCCAACATTCCGATAACACTGAAGAGAACTCACACTCCGACGATGATGGGCAGATTTGAGAAGGCGATTCAGCCTCTGTTGCTCAAGGAATAAATTACTCCAACGCCCAGCGGAGGAGTTTTTCGGAGTCGTTCCAGATTTCGGCGGAGGTGGAGCCCAGGGCGACGGCGATGACGGAGCGTCCCTTGTGGGTGCCGGCGGAGATGAGGCAGCGTCCGGAGGCCTTGGTGGTCCCGGTTTTCATGCCGGTGCAGTAGGGGAGCCGAGTCAGGAGCTTGTTGGTGTTTTTGAGAACTTTGGTGCGGCCGTCCGGGTAGGTGAAAGTGTAGTTTTTGATTCGCATACATTCGCGTAAGAAGGGATGTTTCATGACCTGCCGACCGAGGAGGGCGATATCGAGGGCGGTGGAGTATTGGCCGGGTTCGGTGAGTCCATGGGGGTTTTTGAAATGCGATTGGCGCATGCCCACGGCGCGGGCCATTTCGTTCATGCGGTTGCAGAAGTTGGCTTCCGTTCCGGCAACGTCTCGGGCGAGGGCCTTTGCGATGTCGTTACCGCTTCTGACGAGGAGAGCTTTGACGAGGGTTTTTCGGGCGTAGGTTTCTCCGGGTTTAACATAGAGTTTGGATGGTTCGACTTGAGTGTCGGAGGTGGTCACGGTGACGGGGTCGGAGAGGGGGCCGCTGCGCGAAACGACGAGGGCGGTGAGGAGCTTTTGAGTGCTTGCGACGGCTCGTTCGGTGCGCGCATTTTTTTGGTAAAGGATTCGCCCGGAAGTGACGTCGAGGATGATGGCGCTATCGGCCCGGATGATGGGGCTGTTAGTAGGCGGGGGGTCGGCTCGCGGCGCCTCTGGGGTGACGATGAACGGACTTGGATTGGAATAGGCATTTTGAATGCCGGGGGTGGGTTTGTTCGTGTTGCAGGCGACGAGAAAAAGGCAAATGATGAGGGTGAAAATCTCCCGAACGGTCATGGGGTGAAGATTGCCCGAGAGGAATGGGCTGGCAAGGGATTTGCCGTGGTGGGGATCGGCGTACAAGAAAACCGCGGTCGGGTCTCGCTGGGGAGGCACCGGCCGCGGTTATCACACACACGGAAATTCTATCACAATAGAGTTTCGCCTACCACATACCGCTCAGGGTGGGAGGATCTTTCGAAAGCGAGATCTTTTTCGGAGGAAAGTGCTGCCGGAGTAGCTAAATTCCATTGATTCGTAATGGCTTCCCGCTTTTTCCCGGGAAGAATATTTTTTTAGAATAAGAAGGATTATTTCCGGCCGGTCATCATGGTCCAGTGCCTCCCGTGGGGGCCGATTCCGATGAGGTTGGGGCCTTTTGCAAACATGATAAAACGGTGTCCGTCGGACGCAAACCAGGCGTCGTAGGCGGCGATCGGGGAGCCGGAGCCTACGAAGATGTTTTCGCCGGTCCAACGGTGCTGGAATTTGGCGAGGCGAGCACGGGCGCCGGGAGATTTTTTGTTTTTGACTGGAGAGGTGTGGGAGAAAAATCCGACGGTTGCCATGTCGACGGAATGATCGTTGGCAGCGGCGGAGAGCCGTTCCTCCATGGTGAAGAGTCCTAGTTTAAAGAGGGAGCGGAATTCGTTCAGATGTTTTGAAAAGGCTTTCTGGGAAGAGTTGGCCCATTGGGCTGCGGCGTTGGTAGAGTTGGTTTTGGTGAGATTGTTAACTTCCTTGCGGACCATATCGACAATGGCTTTTGTTTTGAGATAGCTTTCACCTTCGAAGGTATTATTGAGGGCCTCGGCGAGGGATTTATCTGAGTCGATTTTTTCAACCGGAAGTTCTTCGCCTTCGAGGACGAGGAGTTCGCGTTTTACTTCGGCCAGAGCGAGGGCTAGGGTGTTGACTGATTTTTCAAAGGTGGCGGAATCCCTGGCGGCAACTTTGCGGATTTCCTCGTTCTTATTTTTAAGCCCCTGCACCTCGTTGACGAGCATGAGCACTTTGTCGCTCTGTTTTTTGTAGTCGGTTTGAATGAGTTTAAAAATTCGTTCGCGTTCGGTTTTGAGATCATCAGCAATGATTTCCAATTCACTGAAGGGATTGGAGCGGGAGTTGTCGATGAGTTGGCCGAGCTTTTTTTCGTGGAGGCGCTGGGCTTTTTCGAGGGTTCTTTTGTAGGCGGGTTGGGCTTCTTTTCCGAAAAGGTAGAAGGTGCGGTAGGCGGCGGCACGGCGGGCAGGGTCATCATTCTGCATCCACTGCAAGGCCTTGTTGAGAGCTGCGGCGGGAACAGTGCGGGCTTCTTCCTGGGCACTGGAGAGAGCAGGGGCGAGGATGAGGATTGCGCAGGCTAGAATCTTCATGGGTGTGGTAGAAGGTTAGGGTGAGCGGTGATTTTTTCAACGATTGAGTTTTTCATCGCTTGACCAGTGGGGGATTCCCTTATTCTGTCTCGGCATGAACCGCATTCTTCTGAAGTCGAAACTGCATCGCGCAATTGTTAAGCAAGCTGATATTGATTATGAGGGCAGTATCGAGATTCCTCTGGATTTGATGGAAGCGGCGGATCTTTGGGAGGGAGAGCGTGTTCTCGTGACCTCAATGACCTCCGGCGGACGCTTGGAAACATACGTGCAAGCGGGCGAACCGGGGACGGGAAACATCATTATCAACGGGGGTGCAGCGCATTTAATTAAGAAAGGTGAATGTGTAACGATCATGGCTTTTACCATCTCCGACACTCGAATTTTGCCGCTGCGGCATGTTCTCAACGAGGACAATAAGATCATCAAATCAACCAACTAAGGGGAATTGTTGCCTTAGAAACCTGAATTCGGAGCTGAAATCAGGGAAAAGTCCGTCTTTACAAGTCGCGTTCCATCCATAAAGTCCCGCTTCCATGATTTTCGGCTGGCTCACTATTGCAATCAACCTGGTGGTAATCGCTCACGTAGTGGTTTCCCTTTTGCTCATTCTCGTCATTCTGATGCAACGTCCCAAGCAGGAAGGGCTCGGCGCGGCATTTGGCTCCGGTATGACTGATGCCGCCTGGGGAGCCCGCACCACGGACGTTCTTCAAAAAGGAACTGTTTACCTCGGAACACTCTTCTTCGTATTCTCGCTCGTGCTCGCGATCCTCTTTGGAAAGCGTAATGCCATTGAGGGAAAGCGCGCTGATGAAGACGGTGCGTCTTCGGAACCCGCGGAGCAAGTGGTTGTGCCCGCTGCACCCGTGGAAGTGAAGCCCGTAGATGCCGCCGAGGAATTTAAGAAAGAGCTCGAGAGCGCGAAAAAGGATGATCCCAAAGAAGACGCTCCAACCGAGGATGCTCCAGCTGAAGAGGCTCCAACTGAGGATGCTCCAATTGAGGATGCTCCAATTGAGGATGCTCCAACTGAGGATGCTCCAACTGAGGATGCTCCAACTGAAGAGACTCCTGCTCCGGCCGGAGAGTAATATAACTCTCTTTTGTTCATGAGTGATCTCGCGTTGCCGGTTTGGGCTCGCGAGGAGGCTTTTCCGCTGAAGCCGGATGTTTCACCTTACGGCTGTCGCGACGAAAAAGGAAATTTGGTCAGCTTTGATGAGTTGGACGGGCTAAAGAAGTATCTTTCTTCCGGCAAGGGAAAGCTGGCTTGGGTCTGGGTGCCGGAACATGGTCGCTTGATCGCGCCGGAAGAGTCCCCCTCCTTGGTTTCGACCTTGAAAAAGCGTCGCCGTTTGTTTTCGGAGTATGATCTTCAGGATGGAAAACGCGGCCTTCTCTTATTTGGTGCAATATTGATCTATGTGATTTACGCGGCCTATGCCCGGGGACGGTGGGCGGCGGTTGGAAGCACCCAGACTGTTGGGATTGCAGTGATGCTGTTTTTTTTCTTCGCGATTCGTCCATATTGGTCGGGTTTGCAAGAGATCAAGGGACTTCGGGCGACGACCAAGGAAAGCGTTGCGGCTGAGATTCCCGAGGCGCGATTTGAGCTCTGGCTGCAATCCCAGAAGTCTTGGATCACGATGATGCTGATCGGGTTGATCACGGCAGTGGGCCTGGTGCAATATCTCACCGGAGGAGGATTTGCCGAGGCGGGTTTGGTGAAGGCCCGATATGCCGCCGGCGAGTGGTGGCGGGTTCATACGGCGGCTTTCATGCACGGGAACCCCTTGCACTTTTTGATGAATGTCAGCGCGTTGTGGTATTTGGGGAAACGATTGGAAACTTTGGGACGGTGGCCGCATTTAGTGATGGTCTTTTTTGTTTCGGTACTGGGGGCCGGTTGGGCCACCACGGCATGGGTTTCGGAGGGAAGTAGTGTCGGGGTGTCTGGAGCGGTTTGTGGACTGCTGGGCTTCTTGCTCGTTTTCGAAACGCTGCACAAACCGTTGGTCCCGAAGTCTGCGAGGCAGCGCTTGTTGGGGATCTTGGTTTCCTTGGTGGTTATTGGGGCCTTGGGATTTCAATTCATTGACAATGCCGCGCACTTTGGAGGGTTGGTTGCCGGAGCGGTTTATGCTCTCGTGGTTTTTCCAAAGTCTTCTTCGGCCGGCCGGCCGATAATTCTCAAACGCGATTTTGCGATGGGCGTGGGGGCACTTCTTTTAATTTGTCTTTCGGCATTGGCTGCGATTGCGGCTATGCTCCTTCAGTAGCCATGCTGCCTGATCTCTACACAAGGATTCCCGGACCGCGCTCGTTGTCGCTGGCGGAGAAGTTGCGGCGGTATGAAAGTCGGAACGTCACCTATATAGCTGGAGACTGGCCGGTTTTTTGGGAACGAGCTGAGGGAACAAATGTTTGGGATGCCGATGGTAACCGGTTTTTAGATCTGACCAGTGCCTTTGGCGTAGCAGGACTGGGACATGGAAATTCCGAGGTTGTGGCGGCGATGCAGAAACAATCCCAGCAACTCTTGCATGGGATGGGCGATGTGCATCCGACGGCCTTGAAGGGAGATCTTTGTGAGCAGCTATCTGCGGTGACTTTTGAACGTTGGGGAGTGGGGGGGGCAAAGGCGGTGCTGTCGAGCTCAGGATTTGAAGCCGTGGAATCGGCGCTTAAGACCGCGCGGCTTGCGAGTGGAAAACGAAAGGTAATCGCTTTTTCCAACGCCTACCATGGATTGGGATATGGGAGCCTTTTGGGCACGGACCTTGAGAAGTTTCACGGTCCCTTTGGAGATCAGTTGGCGAATGTCACGGTGCGCCTTCCATTTGGAGGAGATGAGATCGAGCAGATTAGCCCGGACGAAATTGGAGCGGTTCTGGTTGAGCCCATTCAGGGGCGTGCCGGGAAGATCGTGCCTCCACCGGAGTTTCTTCCGCGCTTGCGAAAGTGGTGTGATGAACACGGAGCAGTATTAATTTTCGATGAGATCTATACCGGTTTTTTCCGGACCGGAAAAATGTTCGCCTGTGAGTGGGATGGAGTGGTCCCTGATCTAATCTGCCTTGGGAAGGCTCTCAGCGGAGGGTTTCCGATATCGGCCTGCGTTGGGAAAGAGTCGGTGATGGATGCTTGGCCGGAGTCGACGGGAGAGGCTTTACACACGAGCACTTTTTTGGGGAATCCGGTTGGTTGTGCGATGGCACTGGCTTCGCTCGAAATTCTGAAAAGGGCCGAGACCGGGGATATGGTTAAGAGCGCGGGGTGTTATTTGGAGAGAGCTCTGAGAAAGATGGAGGCTCCGGGAATCATTGATGTCAGGGGTAGGGGAATGATGTGGGGTGTCGAGTTGGATCGTAATGCAGGAGCCTTGCTGGGCGAGTTGCTGAAAGCTGGCCTGATTATGTTGGCGGATGGGAAAGAGGGGAGCGTCCTTGCCTTCACTCCACCTTATTTAATTTCGAAAGAAGAGACGGATTTTGCGATCGACACGATTGCCGACATGCTAGCTCATAGGAAATAGCGCACGTCTTTTTTGGGGATGGAATAAACGCGGATATTCAGTCCAATGTCAGTGCCTCTCTCGTTGTTGTTGTGAAGGCTTGACTGGAATATCGGTAGAGAGATTGATGTGTTTCCTCAGGCTTCAGGCGTGCAGCCTGATATCCTCAATTTTATTAGGAGCCCAAGTATACCAAACCAAGCCTTGTTCCTTCTTGCCCTGCCTAGTTCGGCTCATGGTCCTCCTTGGTAGGCCTCAAGCGATACCGTGACTTGGTGGCACAGGCCGGAATGAGACGTGACCAAACGCCTACTCTGCGGGGAGGTGTGGGAGAATTTTCTCCACGGCATTGACGGCGGTGAGGCCGTGTTTCTTCCGGAGGATTTCGGGGCGTCCGTGTTCGACGAATTCATCGGGCCAGCCGATGCGCTCGACGGGAGTGCCGATGACATCGTCGTGGAGAAGTTCGATGATGGAAAGTCCGAAGCCGTTGTAGAGGACGTGGTCTTCGAAAGTGCAAACGACTTTGGCATTCTTGGCGTGCTCTGAAATGGTGCGGGCGTCGAGAGGTTTGATCCAACGCGGATTGATCAAGGTAACGCTATAGCCTTTGGCTTCGAGGGTTTCTTTGGCTTCCAAGGCAAGCTCCATCATGGTTCCCAGCGGGATGAGACAGACGTCGGTTCCAGTCTGGATGACTTCGGCTTCACCGATAGTAAGGAGCTCGGGCTTCTCCTTGACGGTTGCACCAGGTCCGTTGCCACGAGGGTAGCGGATGGCGATGGGACCGTCTCCGTAGTTGGCCATGGTCCAGAGCATGTCGATGAATTCATCTTCATCCTTGGCCTGCATGTGCACGAGGCCGGGAACGTGCCGGAGATAGCCGATGTCGAAGAGTCCGTGGTGAGTCGGACCGTCGTCACCCGAGAGACCGCCGCGGTCCATGCAAAGTCGCACGGGAAGGTTTTGCAAAGCCATGTCGTGAAGGATCATGTCATAGGCACGCTGCATAAAGGTCGAGTAGATCGCGAGAAAAGGACGGAGGCCCTGGGTGGCGTGGCCACAGGCGAAGAGCGCGGCGTGTTCCTCGGCGATGCCGACATCGAAGTAGCGTTCGGGAATTTCCGCTTTGAAGGTCTCGAGCTTGGTTCCGCCGGGCATGGCGGCGGTGATGGCGGTGATTGTTTTGTCTTCTTTGGCGAAGTCAGTGACGGCGCGGCCGAAGAGTTCCGAAAAAGTCGGTGCTCCGGCGGCGGTGGAGCCGTCTTCAACATTGTAAGGTCCGAGGCCGTGAAATTTGCCGGGTTTGTCGAGGGCTGGCTGGTAGCCACGTCCTTTCTCGGTAATGATGTGAAGTATTACCGGCTCGTTTTGATCCTTGAGGTACTCGAGGGTCTTCATGAGAAGAGGAATGTCGTGTCCGTCGATGGGGCCGAAATACCGCATGCCGAATTTCTCGAAGAGAACATTTGGGACGAGCATGTTTTTGGCGTTGCGCTCGATCTTATGAGCGAGTTTGCGCACGCCGGAACCAGCGATCTTTTCGACAAAGTCAGCGGTCTTTTCGCGGATGCCGCTGAAGGTGCTGTGGGTCTGCAGGGCGTTGAAATATTTTGCGAGAGCGCCAACGTTTTTATCAATGGACCATTCGTTGTCGTTGAGGATAACAATGCAGCGGTTGGTGGTCTCGGCGATGTTGTTGAGGGCTTCCAAGGTGGCGCCGCAAGTGAAGGCGGCGTCACCGGCGACAGCGACGATATTGCTGTCTTCACCTTTCAGGTCGCGGGCCGAGGCCATGCCGAGAGCGGCGGAGAGGGCGGTGCCGGCGTGTCCCGCTCCGTAGCAATCGTGTTCGGATTCGGTGCGGAGGAGGAAGCCATTGAGGCCCTCGTATTGGCGAATGGTGCCAATTTCGGCAGCGCGACCGGTGAGCATTTTGTGGACGTAGCCCTGGTGGGAGACGTCAAAAAGGAATTTGTCCTCGGGTGATTCAAAGACGGCGTGCAGCGCGATCGTGAGTTCGACCACTCCCAGATTTGGTCCCAGGTGACCACCGGTATTGGAGAGAGAATCGATCAGGGTGTCCCGGATTTCCTGCGCGAGCTCGGGAAGTTTTTCCGGAGCAATTTTTTTGAGGTCATCGGGGCCATTGATTTGGCTGAGAAGAGGTGCTTTAGAAGAGTCGGACATCTTGATCGTCTGGGTCGGCGTCGTCGCTTGAGGATTCA
>JAKMEV010000175.1:0-13680 GCA_022425785.1 Akkermansiaceae bacterium
AGTGAGACAATCGTCGGCGAGACAGGATGCGGTGAGCACGTCAGTTTCAGCAGGAGCGCCGGAACGAGCATCGATAATATGGCCGAATTTCTTCCCTCCAATTATGCGGAAGCGCCGTCCGTTTCCCGATGTCGCCATTGCTTTTCCTGTAAAGGCGAGACGATGAAGCGAAGTGTCTTCCTTCGTGGCATCCTCGACCCCAACCACCCAATATGGTCCGTGCGGAGGCTCTCCCAAGGTGGCGAGGTCGCGACCAAGATCGACGAGGACATCGGGAATCTCATGCTGCTTCGCCAAGGCAATTAACTGATCCACCGCGTATTCTTTTCCGAAGCCACCAATCTCCAGCGCCATTCCTTTCTCTGGCAGAAAAACACTTCCCTCCCCCCATTCGACCGACGGCCATGAAACAAGCTTTTTGGTTTCGGAAATCTCTTCTTCAGCCGGAAGCCGGTCTTTCTTTGCAGACTGATCCCAGAGAAGGGTCAGAGGAAATGAGGTGGGATCATTCAAGCCATTGGTGAAGCGATAGGTGTGCTCACAAAGCTTCAAGACGTGTTCCTGAACTTCGTTGAGTTCGAAAGACTCCTTTCCCGCCCCCGCATTGATCCGGCTCAACAGGCTGTCCGGCTTGAATCGCGACCAGGTATTTTCAAACTCCTTGATCCAAGCCAGGGCGGCAGCCCGAAAAGATTTGGCGCCCTCGACCGAGGGCGTTCGGAATTGCACGATACACTCCGTCCCCAACGCCTTGAAGCGCAGCTTAAAAAGACCAGCGGTGAGATCAGCAGCGGACATTCTAAAATCTCCATTGTGCTCCCAAGGAGATCACATTTGCGGTCGGAAAAAAGATGTCCGGCGTCCCCGGACTTCGACCATCCATTTCATAACGCTCCCATTGGATGTCCAAGGTCAGATCATTACGAACATCCCAAGCCAGGCGCACGCCATAGGCCAGAGAATCAAATGCAGAGAGGCGGTAATCCGATGAATAATGCGCTCCATTTCCATCATTATTCCCATGACCAACAATTCCAGTTCCGGTCAGTGTTGGATAATAGTAATCGGCTTTAGTTTGTTGATAATAACGCGCGTAAGGCGTCACACTCAACCGCGGGTTGACCTGCTGAATCCATTTCAGTTCCGCAGTGTGGCCTTCAATACTATCGCTATTGGCAAAGAAGCGATACGAAGCCTGTATTGCAGCATTTGCTGGTTCAACATAGTGCCTTAATGTCGCCTTTGCGACAAATCGATCTAATTCATCCGGTCGATTTTCGGGAACCTCCCGAGCTCTCAGCACTTCATTACGAATGAACGTATCAGAGATCAAACGGTAGGGGTCGGCAAGGTATCCTTCACTGTGACCATAGCCAATATTGAGATCCAATATGGTATTGGTCGAGAGAATCTGTGAGAATCCGAGATTCAAATCAAGGGTATCTTTGTCTCGGTCAAATGGAATACTTGTAAAGCCAGTCGCGATCACAGTGTCATCAGCATAAGCGACCCCCGCAGTGACGGTGGTGTTTTTCTGATTGAATTGACGACTCACTTTTCCAGTGAAGGCACTCGAGCGATAGTCATCCTCAATACTTCGAGCATATTCGAAAGTCAGCGTGTATTCATCCACCTCTTGCTCCAGCGTAGTTACAATAACCCGGCGCTCATCTTCGATTGAAGAAAAATCCCATTGGGTAGGATTAAGAAGATCAGGATCACTCCTCGAATGCGACCCGGTTGGCGTTTCTCCAGAAAGACTATCAACCGCAAGGCGCAAGCTGAAACTCGTCGACTCCCCTTCCAGGCGGTAATCAAGATAGTGGGACTCGACATCAATACGACCGTCCTCTTCATCGTATAGCTGGAAGCGATACTTCAGGGCATCCTGCCCGTAACTGGATACCGTACTGAGAAGCGGGAGTGCGCCAAAAACGTATTTCACGTTGGTTACTCAATCACAAGCAGCCTGGAGCCGCCATCGAAATCTACTCCTCCATCTCCTCGGAGTAATCCACCGTCTCGATAGTGGCGTCCTTACGAAGTTCCTCGGCAAGAGCCTGGAGAACTTTGCGCTTCTTTCGGGCGATGGTACGTTGCTCGAGTTCTTCACGAATTTCCTCCATTGGAGCGGTTTCAGCCGACTTGAGTCCGGTTATCTTAATGAGGTGCAGCGCGTGCTCGTAGCTGATGACCGGTGAGACTTCACCCTCGCGAAGCGAAAAGAGAACAGACTCAAAGGGATTGGTAGGCCTGTCGAAAGGAATCCACCCGAGGTCAATCTCATTGGAAGTTTTGTCTGTTTCTCGTTCGCAGATCTTTTCAAAATCGGCATCTTCCTGCAGCGCTTCTTCACGCAACTCACACATCCGCGCAAAAACATCCGCCGGAGCGAGCTTCTCGTTGAGATTTTTCATGACGTGAAGGCTGCGAGCCTCCGCAGGCGACCGGTATTCATTGATGTGCTCCTGATAAAAGCCATCGATCTCTTCCTCCGTCGCCAATTCGTCGCCGCCGGTGAGTTCGGTGATCAACTTGTCCATCCGCATCGATGCTGAAATCTCGTGCCGCATCATATCGCGCTGGGCCTCCAGCATTTCCCAGGACGCACCGTGTTCGCGATAGAGATCAATCATCTCCTTGAGCTTGGGTGTGATCTCGTCTTCGGAAATCTCGGGATAACGTTTCTCGGCTTCCTGGGCGATGAGAATGGAGTCCGCTACTTCCCGCTCGGCTTGTTCCTGAAATTCCGGGTCGCGTTCACAACAAGAAATTTGCAGCCGTTGCTCGGCCTCCGTCTTGATACGGGAAAAGGTTTCTTCCACCAGATTCGGATCGATCAATTCTCCATTTACGCGAAGCATGCCGGATAATTGACGAGGCCTTGCGAAAAGGCCAACCGTTTTTACTCTACACCTGCCTCCGGGCTTTTATCTTCCCACCTGATGATCCCTCCACCGCTTCCTCCCTACGAAAAAACGGCCTGGAATGTCTGGTGGACCTTCCTCTGGGCCTTCGCGCTCATCATCGTCTGGCAACTGACCCTGAGCCTGGCCCTAATGGTGGCCGCCGGATTTTCAATCCTCTCCGACGGCTCTTTTAATTGGGGTCTCTTCAATGGCGATCAATTCACGAAGCTCCTCTTCAACAACATGCTCGACGGGGATGTTGCGGGATTTGCCGCCTTCACGACAATCTTCGTGATCTGCCCGGTGTGTTGGCTTCTGGGCAAAGTCCGCCCGCATTGGGGGGGCTGGGAATACCTTGGCGTGGAACGGGTCAAGTGGTGGCATTGGCCGCTCTGGGGAGCCGTGACCTGCGGACTGGGTGTTCTCTTCGGCTATCTTGGCCCCAGTCTCGGGGTCGAAGAAATAGACGATTCCATGGTGGAAATGGCAGACACCACCGACTTCCCCATTATCCTCTTTCTCGGTGTTGCCATCGCCGCTCCCTTGGTGGAAGAGTTCATCTTCCGCGGCGTTCTCTTTCGGGGATGGCGGGAATCGAAAATGGGGCTAATTCTCACCCTCGTCCTCACTTCCTTCATCTGGACAAGTCTGCACGTGCAATACCCCGCGATCATCCTATGGTATCTCTTCTTTTTCGGCATTATCCTGGGCCTCGCCCGTGAGTGGACCGGCAACATCTGGGTTCCGGTGTGGATGCATTTCGTCAACAATGCCCTCGCGACCTGGGAGATGCTCAAATACACCGCCTGAGCCATCCATCGCACACTCTTAAAAATCGAGATAGATCTCGGTGCGGCGATTGGCCCGACGGCCGGTCGGATTGTCCTCGCCGGTCTCAGTGGCATTGGGCAAGCGAGGCTTGGTTTCGCCCTCCGCCAGCGCAGTGATCTGGCTCCTGGGAACACCCGATCCCAGAAGGTATTCTTCCACGGCCTTGGCGCGTTTTGCGGACAATTCATTGTTGTAAGCATCGCTGCCCAAGGCATCGGTATGCCCCGAGAGAGTCAATTTTTTCGACGGATCCAACTTCAACAAACCTGCCACGATGTTGAGCTGCCGCTCGGTTCGTGGAGTGAGTTCGTTTTCATCGAACCCGAAGTAAAGAATCAAGGTGTCGCCTCCGGTAGGATTTTTGATCAAGGGCGTGTAGTGCACATCACCGCCAGCCACCCGGGTGGCATAGTCAGCCAACAGGGAATCCAAATTCACCTCGGTAATCTGCCAGGGTTGGTCGGGAGCCGATCGTTGCACGTTTACTCCAAATTCGGCGGCTTTTTTACCACTCTCGTCTTCGACATACGCCATGAAGCCTGCCGTCAGTTCACGATTAAACATGGCGCGCAGGGGTTTCTTCACCCGCAAATGATATTTCGCTTCCTCGAAAATAATGCAGAGCCCGGCAATCTTGGCATCGGAAACTTTCGATGAATCGACAAAAGAACGCGCCACATCGAAGTCCTGCTGCAGGGCGGACTGAAGAAAGGCATCGGTAATCCCCAGCGAATCGACCAACATGGCCTTGCCCGGGACCCCAGACTCTTTGCCGGAGGGGAGATTGACCTTATCAACCGCCCATTTTCCAGTCTTGCCACGCTCGAGATCAAAGAAGATCCGCGACTTCATCAAGTCGTCCAGATTGATGGCCCAGCGGGCTCTTCGATTGGCTTCCAGTTCGCCAATTTCAGAAACCGGCTTCACCAGATGAAGTTTGAGCTTCCCTGACTCGGAAAGTTGGCGGAAGGCTTTGAGGTGACTCTCACTCAAAGCATTTTTCCCGATCATACCCGCTGCGCTTCTGAGGTCTCCCCCTTCCAGGGAAGCGCCAATCTTTTTCAGTAAGACCTCCGGATCTACCTCGGAAAATCCTGCGCCCAGACCAGCGAGCATCTCCTCGGCCGTATCCGGCATCACCGAGTCCGCAGGCATTACCCGCTCTTTGGTCCGGTGATCAAAGGGGTCTGGCTCGCCATCAACTTCAGGTTCAACGGGCGCCGGCTCCTCGACCTTGACCACCGGTTCGGGTTCCGGCCCCGGATCATCATTGCTCCCCAAGCTAAGTTTGCTCACAAAAAATCCCACCGAGACCACCGCCGCCACCACCACGGCAATGAACAAATAAAGTCCAAAACTGGAGCGGGGTTCGGATGAATCGTAAGTTCCCATATGACTAGTCGGTTTTTCGGGGAATGGGGGGGAGGACAACCTCCACCGGGAGGCTCGTTCCACGGGTCACTTTTAGGCGAGTTTTCTGAACCGCTGCTGTAGCTACGAGTCTGAGATAAAAATCTTCCGCATTTTTAATCTGAGAGCCATTTATTTCCAAAAGATTGTCCATCCGGGAGAGGCCGGCTCTGTGGGCCAAACTCTTCTCCAGAACCTCATCAATAAAGACCCCACGATATCGTTGATAACGGGAACCCGGGGGAGGATCAACAACCCTCAAGCCAACCGCCTCAATAATCGCGGTATCCGAAGCCAGGCGCCCACTCTGAATCTCGCTGGGAACCGCGAAGGGATCCAGTTCGTCGATTTTCGCGACCAGATTCACGATTTTGTCACCCCGCCACACACTGATATTTACTTCGGAACCCACCTTCGATAATTCCACCCGATTCAGGAGAACCTCCGCGCTCTCCACTCCTTCATTGTCATACGCGATGACGATGTCATTAGGCTTCAGACCCGACTTGTCCGCCGGACCATCTGGCTCGACGTCCCAAATCACTACGCCTTTCCCCGAGTAGCTGAAGACATCCCGGAGGTAGTCATTCACCTCCCTCAAACGGAATCCAAGGTATCCATAAATCGGACGTCCTTTCTCTCGAATATGATCAAAAGCCCGTTTGGCGTCGTTCGATGGAATAGAAAAGCCAATCCCCTGAAAACTCGGATTTTCACGATCCAAGGTATAGATCGAGGCATTGATCGCGATGATCTCACCCAGATGATTCAACAGGGGGCCACCGGAATTCCCGGGGTTAATGGCCGCATCTGTTTGAAACAAATCACGTTTGATATCTGACAATGAACGATCACGTGCTGAGATCCGGCCCACCGTAACCGACTCACCCAGCCCGAAGGGATTCCCTACCGCAATCGCCAGCTGGCCCACCCGCACTTGATCGGAATCGGCAAATTTCAAGGGAGGAAAACGCTCTCCTTCCTGCCCCTTAATCCTCAAGACCGCGATATCGAGGAGCTTGTCTGAATTGATTAAAGTGGCCGGCAAAGACCGACCGTTTTGCAAGGTCACCCGAATTCGTTGATGCCCTTCGATAACGTGATGATTGGTGATGACATGTCCTTCCTCCGAAACAATCACGCCTGATCCCAAACCTGGCGTCAGCCGGTCCCGCTCCCAAACCTGGCCGCGATAATCAAGCCAGCGTTCCTTCTTCACAATCTCGGTATCAATACTGACCACCGAAGGCGTCACCTGGGCGACCAGCTCCACCATTTCGTCATTGAATCGAATCAGGCCGGGCACCTGACTGGGATCAACCGCCGGGGTGGTTGCCAGAGTGGCATTCTCCGGGGCGTAGTAGCCGACCTCCTCCTGTTTCGCGCCGTCTCCAAAGACACCATATCCCCCTTGCCATGCCCGATAAAGGGACACGCTAAAAAAGGCCGAGGCAAAGACGAGACCAAGGACTACAATTCGTTTCAGGGTATCTTTCATCAATTGAGTGGAGGGAGAGGGTCGTAAGATAGGCCCTGATTCCATTCTTGTCAGCCTCCGAAGATCTGAAATCCACCCTATCGACTTTCTTGGCTGTTTTTTAAGCAACAATTTCCTAGCTTCGCGCCCATGCAAGACCTCCTGCGTGAAATCGCTATTCTGAACAGCACCTCCGCCACTCTCGACTGGGATCAGGAAACCTACGCTCCGTCCAAGGCCGTCGAATTCCGTTCGAAGCAAATGGCCTACTTCGCCGGAAAAGTCCACGAGCTCAAAACCTCGCCCGCCTTTCAAGAAGGACTTGAGGACGCCTCACTCGGAGAAGCCAATCAACGCGAGCTAACACACCAGTTCGATCGCTCCACCAAGCTCCCCAAGGAACTGGTCGAGCGGGCTTCCGAAACTTCAACCCTCGCAAAGGCCGCTTGGTCCGAGGCCCGCGAGAAAGACGACTTCTCTCTCTTCGCGCCCCATCTCTCCAAACTCCTCGAAATCGCCCGGGAGCAGGCCGATCACTGGGGCTACGAGGACGAACCTTACGACGCGCTCCTCTCAGAATACGAACGGGCCGCAAAGACCCGCGAGGTGGCCGAACTCTTTGATTCCATCTCAGAAGATCTCGCTCAAATCGCCGCCACCGCTGTCGAAAAATCAGCAGCCATTCCCGCCGACCTCCTTCACGGTCCGGCTCCGATTCACGAGCAAATGACGCTCAATCGGGAAATTGCCGAATCCCTCGGCTTCGACTTCCAGGCCGGACGCATCGACACCACCGAGCATCCCTTTTGCACGACTTTGGGGCCTGCCGATATCCGACTCACCACCCGCTACGACAAAAACGACTTCGCTTCCTCACTCTTCGGAGTGATGCACGAAACCGGCCATGGTCTTTACGAGCAAGGTCTTCCCGGCGACGACTTTCACCTTCCCTCGGGCCAGGCTGTCTCGCTCGGCATTCACGAATCGCAATCCCGCCTATGGGAAAACCACGTCGGCCGATCCAGGCCTTTTTGGGAACGCTGGCTTCCCCGGGCCCAAGAACTCTTTCCACACCTCCGCAATATCGATCTCGATCAATTCCTCACCGCCATCAATCGCGCCGCTTACTCCTCCATTCGCGTGGAGGCCGACGAAGCAACCTACGATCTCCACATCCTCCTTCGCTTCAAACTGGAGCGCGCCCTCCTCGCCGGCAAACTGAAAGTTTCCAATGTTCCCGGCGTCTGGAATGATACCTTCGAATCCCTTTTCGGATTCCGTCCCGCCAATAACCGCGAAGGCTGCCTGCAAGACATCCACTGGTCGATGGGAGGCCTGGGCTACTTCGCCACCTACTCACTGGGCAATCTGAACGCAGCCCAACTTCACGACTGCGCCGCGCAGGACTCCGAGGTCATCGGAGCTGCCCGGCAAGGTAACTTCATTCCCCTTCTCGAGTGGATGCAGAAAAAGATCCACGCCAAAGGATCCACCCTCTTCCCGCAAGATCTCATGGAAAGCGCGACCGGCTCTCCGACCAAACCCGACGCCTATCTCGCGCACCTTCGCGAGCGGTTTTGTTAGAGTCGTTTACTCCGCAAACTTCACGCTCTCGGCCATAAACTGAAAGACCGGCATGTTGCGTTTGGTGACCTCATTGAGATCCAGCTTCGAGCCTTTCTCCGGAGACATCGCAAACTGTAACTGCACCAGAGCACCCCTGTTGATGCAGGAAATCTGCACAACCCGAAAGGTGATTTTTTCTCCTGGATAAGCCGGGTTATACATGTCGTAGACCAACATCCCGGCCGGCTCTCCCCCGAGGGTCATTTCCTTGGCTGAAATGAGCGCCGAATTTTTCGGAGCCATTTTTTTCATCGCAGGCATTTTGAGTGCCGCCTTGACCTGCTCCAAAGGCATCTTGTCCGAGAGCTTCAATACGGTGAGATTTGATACCACCATTCCGAATCCCGCCTTGCTCACCATCCGCCAAACCATCCGGGAAGTTCCCCCTTCCAGCGCTTTCCAACTGGCCGGGCTTTGCATTTCAAGCTCCACTCCGACCGCTTTCTTCATCCCCTTGGAACTAATCCGCCGGATGAATCCGCTCTTAATTTCCTCCACCGGATCGGCCACGAACTTGGGATGTGCTGACACCAGGTTCATGAGAACATCGGGAGGAACTTGCGCCGCGCTAAGCTCCTTGATCTTTCGCACAATTTCTTTGGCTGCTTTCTCACTGATCTCCTTATCAGCAAGCTTGGCTCTCATTTGACCCAACACCATGAATTGATAATCCTCCCAATCCTTCCCTTTGCTTTCCTTCAAAATAGCCTCCAAGCCGGCCAGACTCTTCCCGATTTCCTTCTTCTTAAAATCCGACCAAGCCTGCACCGAGGGCACTTTGAGCTCCTGAAACCGCAAAGCCACCAATTCGACCAACATCTTCCGACTCATAAAATATCCCCAGGCCTCATTCAGGCTCTGCACGTATCCCTCTTGTTTCGTTATCTTCTTTTCAGCTTCGCCTCTCTGCTCCTGCGCCAAGGCCGGAGCGCCCGCACAGATGCACAAACACATCAAAACGAATACCTTGCGAATCCTGCCAACCATCCTTCCTCAATCTTTGGCGGAATTAAAATCGAGGTCAAGCGACGAGGAACTAATTGCCCGATGCCTCTCTTCTTCCTTGCTCCCGAGAAATTTGTCAGACAGTTTCGCCGCGATGACGACACGACTTTTCCTGCTTTCCCTGCTGCCATCTCTGGCGCTGGCTGACCATCACAAGACCCACCAGTCCAAGCCCAACGTCCTTTTCATCATGTCCGATGATCATGCCGCACATGGGATTTCCGCCTACAACAGTCGCTTTGCCAAAGTCGCCCCGACCCCTACGATCGACCGCCTTGCCAAGGAGGGTGCCCTCTTCACCAACGCCTTTTGCACCAACGCAATCTGCTCTCCTTCCCGGGCCTGCGTCCTGACGGGACAGTACAACCACACCAACGGAGCTTTCGACCTCTCCGGGCGGGTCCCTCCCGGAAAGCAAACCCTCGCCATTGAGTTCGGTAAGGCCGGGTACGACACCGCAATGATCGGCAAATGGCATCTCAAGGACGAACCCGCAGACTTCAACTACTACTCCGTCCTCGCCGGACAGGGGTCCTACTTCAATCCCGAATTCCGGATTCGTGGCGATAAGCCATGGAAGAAAAACACCGTCAAATATGATGGCAAACACTCCACCGACGCCATTACCGACATCACCTTGAAATGGCTCAAAGACGGCTGGGACCAGGAAAAGCCCTTCTTTCTGATGCATCACTACAAGGCTCCGCACGACTACTTTGAAAACGCCGAGCGCTACGAATCCTACCTCGCCGAAATCGACCTTCCCGAACCCGAGACTCTCTGGACCCGTGGCTCGCAGTGGGGCTCCATCGCAACCCGTGGCGACAACGACGAACTCATTCCACACGTCGGAACCTCCGTCGGCGGACGAAACCCCCGCCGTAGTTACCTCGTCGATCTCCCGCAGCGATTCCCCAACGAGTTCCCACAAAACTTTGATCCCAAGAAGTTCACCGACGAGCAAAACACCCGCTTCGCCTACAACGCCTACGTGAAAAAATTCCTGCGTTGCGTGAAGGGAATCGACGACAATCTCGCCCGTCTCTTCGCCCACCTCGAGGTAAGCGGACAGATGGACAACACCATCATCATCTACACCGGCGACCAAGGCTTTATGCTCGGAGAACACGACTTCCAGGACAAACGCTGGATGTATGAAGAATCACAGCGCATGCCTTTCCTCATCCGCTACCCAGCCAAAATTAAAGCCGGGATGCGCATCGACAGCTGCATTGAAAATGTCGACTACGGCCCTACCATGCTCGATTTCGCCGGGATCAAAGTTCCCTCCTCGATGCAAGGGAAGTCCTTCAAAGATCATTTCGAAACCGGCAAGACCCCCACCGATTGGAAAAAAACCGCCTACTACCGCTACTGGATGCACATGGCGCACCATGACAACCCGGCCCACGTCGGCATCCGCACCAAGACGCACAAGCTCATCTACTACTACGGGTGCAACTACGACGGCGGCTACCGCACTCCCCCGGGCTGGGAGCTCTACGATCTCGACAAGGATCCCCACGAAACCAAAAACCTCTACCATGATCCTGCAAATGCGGGCTTGGTTAAAAAGCTCAAAGAGCAACTCGCCGAAACCCGCAAGCGCGTCGGTGACGATGGCTCGCATTTCCCTGAAGTCGAAAAAGTCGTTCAGGAATTCTGGGACTACGACGAGGCCGATCAGGCCAAAGCCAAGCTCATTTCCCACGCCTACCTCAAGCGCCGCAAGGCCGAACTCGCCGCCGGAAAACGCAACACTCCCACCGTCAAAGGCCACGTGGAGAAAAATCCTTCCTGGGAAAAATAATGAAGCACCCCCTCGTTAAAGCCGCTGATGATCTTCGCAAGCAGCTCCGGGACCTCACCTTTCCCGATCCTGTTGCTTGCACCTACAACCCACTCGAATACGCGTGGGATCGACACTGCGACTACCTGAAAAAATTCGGCAGCGGACAAAAGAAAGTCCTCTTTCTCGGAATGAATCCCGGCCCTTATGGGATGGCTCAAACCGGCGTTCCATTTGGCGAGATCCCCCACGTCCGCGATTGGCTGGGTATTTCCGGTCTCGTCGGCAAGCCCGACCCAGAACACAAGAAGCGCCCCATCACCGGCTTCGACTGCGAACGCTCCGAGGTTTCGGGTCGCCGCCTCTGGGGACTCTTTGCAGAACTCTTTGGAACAGCCGAAACGTTCTTCGACGATCATTTCATCGCCAACTTCTGCCCGCTCGTCTGGATGAAGGACACCGGAGCCAACCTCACTCCGGATAAACTCCCTCGCGAATCAATGGCCCCGGTCGAAGAAGCCTGTTCGGCTCATCTCAAAAAGATCATCGAGATCCTGCAACCCACTCAGCTCATCGGAGTCGGCGGCTTTGCCGAAAAGCAACTCGCCGCAGCCAATCCGGGCGGGGCTACCCTCGGACGCATCCTTCATCCTTCACCAGCCTCACCCGCCGCCAACCGCGACTTCGCAGGCACCGCCACGAAACAGCTCAAAGAACTCGGCCTTCTCTAAAGCTCCACTTTCAATCGGTAGTAGACTTCATCATTGCTCACCGGAGTCAGCGACAACACTCGCGTGCGAACTCCCAGAACGGGATCGGAGTCATTAGAGTTCTCCATCGTTCCCGTTACCGTCGTCCAAGTAATCAAATCCGTACTCTGCTGCAAGATCGTGGTGATCCCCCGCCCAACCAGATCAAGCGTTTCGATCAAGGTGAACTGCCGCGTCCCGACGACCGGCGTCTCCACCACCAAAGGCGACCTCCTAATTTGAAAATCACTTGGATCTGACTCGGTGAGATATTCCTCCAGATTGGTAAGACCATCTTTGTCTGGATCATCTTCCGGATCAGTTTCCGAGGCCACACCATAGCCCGTCGCCCAGTCTCCAAGTCTTCCCTCCGGCGGAAGAGGAGCAGTATCTTTGGCCGACTGGATGATGGCATCCAGAGCAGCCTCATGCTCGCTCACCCTGCTGGCATAAGTGTGAGACTTCGCGTATGTGCTGCCCGGAGTGATCAGGTCATCCGACGGACCATAATAAAGTCCGGCTCCGTCATAAATGGCTGCACGAAATCCATTCGAATTAGGATTTGGCGGGCCGTATTCGTAAGAATCCACTGCGAAATTTATCCCCGCTATTTTCCAGGTCCCGCCATCCTTGATAAACCATCCGCCACCGGAATCCTTATTAGCAGCCTGACATTCACTCTGCCCTAAAGTTCCATCAAAGTCACAATACAATAAAAGGCCCTGAGAAGATGTCGTCACACCATCGACGATATTTCGCCCCCAGCGAGCTTTACGGTCAGCTACATTTCCAAGCCATCCTTTCGTCACTCCACTTAAAGTCACCGTGGCTCCACGACCATCACCATACCCAGTCATGACAAGGCCCTCCCCATCCTCGGAAAAACTAATAATGTCACCCCCAACCTCAACATCCGGACTCCCCAACTGAGAGTAGAGCTCAGCATATGAAGGAAAGGTTTCCCATATTTCAAAAACCCGGAGATCGGTGTTTTTCATCATTCCATCGTCAGGGTCTAACCACTGAATGGTCTGCGGATTCCCGCCGTTCCTGATGGTAAATACCTTCTCGGCACCACCTGTAATATAGCTGGGCTGAATGATGATCTCACGGTCCATCGTCCCGCTCGACCCCAGCCCCACATGAGCCGCAGTCAGGTAGTGCTTAGGTGAAATAATCGTCCCTAAATACTGCTCTCCTCCGTTTTGCCGCGTCGTCACAATCTGGAACTGCCACCCGCTATTCGCATAGGGCCCGGTTGGCGCGGTCTCCGTATTCGCCGGCATACTGGCGGCATCAAAAAAGATCATCCCCGAAACTGGAGATGCAAAAAATAGAGAGAGAACCGCTCCTTTCACAAACCCTACTCTAGCCTAAAATCTCCCAGTGTCCTCTAAATCATCTCCCTACCTCAAAATAATCATAATAACTTCCCCTCGTCAGAAGCACTTTGCTGATTCAGGTATCCCTGATCAGTCTGCAAATTCCCCGCATCAATCGCCTCGTGAACCAATTCATCGCAGCGTTCATTCAGGGGATTCCCGGCATGACCCTTGACCCACTTCCAGGTCATCTCATGCCGGCTTGCTGCGGCGTCGAGACGACGCCAAAGGTCCTGATTGAGCACGGGCTTTTTGTCCGACTTGATCCATCCCTTTCTCTTCCATCCCTTCAGCCAATTTTTAGTCAGGGCATCGATAACATACTTGGAATCGGAATGCAGCAAGACCTGACAAGATTCGCTCAGGCTTTCCAAAGCGCTGATCACCGCCATCAATTCCATGCGATTGTTGGTGGTATGATCAAAGGCTCCCTTCAGCTCTTTGTGGTGCTTCCCAAAAGTCAGAATCGCGCCATAGCCCCCCGGCCCCGGATTCCCCCGGG
>JAKMEV010000180.1:0-4463 GCA_022425785.1 Akkermansiaceae bacterium
CTGCAAAGTGCCGCCGGGGGACTTGTGGAATGGGGGGTGAAGAGTGGCTGGGGGATGTTACCGGGTTATTCGTGGAGAGGTGATCGCATGATCATTGGAAAAAAAGGCAAGACCTACTCATTGATCGTCAAGAACAAGAGCGGGAACCGTGTCGAGGTTGTTTTGAGCGTTGACGGTCTGGATGTCATCGATGGAAAGGCCGCTTCGGTTCGAAAAAAAGGTTACGTCATTGCTCCCGGAAAAACGCTTGAGGTGAAGGGATTTCGCACGTCAACGTCGGCCGTCGCCACATTTAAATTTTCTTCGGTGAGAGCATCCTACGCTCACATCAGTAGAGGTGATACCCGAAATGTCGGGGTTATGGGAATGGCGGTTTATCATGACAAGGCAAGCTGGCAGGAAGCGCAGCAGCGAGGTGGTGCCAGTCCCTTTGCCGAAGCTCCCGGGAACCAGTTGCGCCGATAATTTTTAACCCAAAAAGAAAAGAACAGAATAATGAAACTACTCGTAATCCTCAGTGCCCTTGCCGGAATTGTTACCCTTAGCAGTTGTTGTTCCTCTCCTGATCCTGTGCAGGTGAAGTCGAACCTAGACTACATCGATGTTGTGCCGGTCAAGTAAACCTACTTGGCTTCTTTTTAAAGCACCGCCGTGATTCCGGGAGGGTCACGGCGGTTTATTTTCTAGAGCAGGCCGGCGATGACCAGGCTGACGATGGCCATGACGTTGATGAGGATGTTCATCGAGGGGCCAGAAGTGTCCTTGAGAGGATCGCCCACGGTATCGCCAACGACGCTGGCCGCGTGTGTGTCGGAACCTTTTCCGCCGTTGTTTCCGTCTTCGACGTATTTTTTGGCGTTATCCCAGGCGCCGCCAGAGTTGGACATCATGAGAGCGAGGAGAACACAGCCAAGGAGAGCTCCGCAAAGTGTTCCAGCGAGGGCCTTGGCTCCGCTTTGAGTTCCTTCGTCGCCGATCCATTCAAATCCAAAGCCAACGATCAGGGGGGTGCCCACGGCGAGGAGAGCGGGTCCGATCATCCGCTTGGTGGCGGCAGCGGTTGCGATATCGATACAGCGTTCGGTTTCCGGTTCGGCTTTGCCGGCGAGGAGGCCGGGAATTTCACGGAACTGACGGCGGATCTCGGTGATCATTTCAAAAGCCGCCTCGCCGACGGCATTCATGGTGATGGCTCCGTTGAGGAATGGAATAGCTCCACCGATGATGAGTCCGACAAAGAAGAGGCGGAGCGAATCGGGATCGGCGAGATCGAGTGAGATTTGCGTTTTCTGGATGAAGGCGGTGATGAGGGCGAGGGCGGCTAGTCCGGCTGCACCGATGGCGAAGCCTTTTCCGATCGCGGCGGTGGTATTTCCGACGGCATCCAGTCCATCGGTGATGGTGCGTGTTTCCTTGCCCATTTCAGCCATCTCGGCAATGCCTCCGGCGTTGTCAGCGACGGGGCCGTAGGCATCGATGGCCATGGTGATTCCCACCGTGCCGAGCATGCCGACTGCGGCGAGGCCTACTCCGTAGAGGCCGGCAAATTCGTAAGAGATATAAATGGTCGCCGCGATAGTGAAGAGAGGGATGACGACCGACCTGAGTCCCACTGCGAGTCCGGAGATCATGAGCGTGGCTACTCCGGTTTCGCCTTGGCGGGCAATTTCACGAACAGGGGCACCACCGGTGTAGTGTTCGGTGATGAGGCCGATAATGATTCCTCCGACGGCCCCGGAAAGGACGGCGAGAGCAACGTTGTGAGAGAGGCCGAGTGATGATCCGACGATAAATGCAGCGACGATGAAGAGAATGGCTGATCCGATGGTGCCATATCGAAGTGCTTTGGCGGGGTTCTTGTCGGACATGGTTCGGACAAGGAAGATCCCCAGAATGGAACAAATCAAGCCGACGGAAGTCAGGATAAGAGGGAGCTGAAGAAGAATGGATGGATTGGATAAAGCGCCAAGTTTATCGATTGTGGCTGCGGCAATGCCGCTGTTGGCTTCGGCAACACGGGCGCCAAGAGAGGCTCCGATCGCGACGGTGGCGATTTGGGCTCCGCAGTAGGATTCGAAGATGTCTGATCCCATTCCGGCGACGTCACCAACATTGTCACCGACGTTGTCTGCGATCACGCCAGGGTTACGAGGGTCGTCTTCAGGAATGCCAGCCTCGACTTTCCCGACGAGGTCAGCTCCGACGTCGGCAGCCTTGGTGAAAATACCACCGCCGACGCGGTAGAAGAGAGCGACGAGCGAGGCTCCCATGGCGAAGCCTTCGAGGATTTCGGCAAGGTGGGTGGAGTCTGATTGGAAGTAAACGAAGAGGCCACCAAGTCCGAGGAGGCCCATTGAGGCGACGGTGAGCCCCATCACGGAGCCTCCGAAGAAGGCTACGGTAAGAGCTTCGGAAGCTCCCCTGTCATTAGCGGCGATAGCAGTGCGGACGTTGGCCTTGGTGGCGGTATACATTCCAATGAAGCCCGCGGTCGAAGAGGCGAGACACCCCAGAAAGAAGGCGAGTGATTGTTGTTTACCGAAAGCAGGATCCTGGAAAAAGAAGAGAGCCAGCCCGATTACGATGGCAAAACCGGCGATGAGTTTGGTCTCCCTTTTCATGAAGACCATCGCGCCGACGTGGATCTTTTCCGCGATTCCGGCGACTTTTCCTTCACCTCCATCGCGACTGATAATGTTCCGGAGAATCAAGGCGGCAAAGACGAGTCCAATGATACCGAGGATGGGCGTGTAGATGGCTGGCATAAATGTTGTTATTGGGAAGGCCGAGAACTTAGGGAGTCAGGGGTCGCAATCAACGAATTTGTCTGATTGGTGATACATTCGGTAAATATGTCAGACAGCATGAGCCCCCCTGCCGCTCTGACCATTATCAATCAGAGGGTCGAGGCTTTCTGGGCGAGCCAGAGAGTGATCTTTTTTGCTACCTCGTTTCCGGTCGTGTCGACGAAGGGCTCGTGGCGGGCGCCGGGGATTTCTTCGTAGGTGATGGCTGGGTGGGTGACGTTGAGCAAACGTTCCCGGAGGAATTGCGGGGGACAGATTCGATCATCTTTTCCCTGGGTGAAGAGGAGCTTGGTTGCAGAGGGGAGTTGGGTGAATTTCTCGTCCACTTCTTTAGCGGTCAGGGAAAGAGTTCGTCCCCAGACGAGGGAAATTCGGCTGTGGTAGAGTTGAGTCGAGCTTGGCTTTGATTGTGCCGAGTCGTCCCGGCAATCTTCGCTTGTCACGCCCGTGCTCACGGTCACCCGGGGAAGAAGTGGAGCCAGGCAGGGAAGAATTGCTCGCATCCATGGCTTGGCCTGATGCATGGGGTCGAGAAGAGGGGAGCTGATCCAGGCGTTTTTGAAGAGACCGGGACGATTAATGAGCAGTCTTAGGGTCATTAATCCACCCATCGAGTGACCGGCGATAGTCACGGGTCCTTCGATTTTTTCGAGAGAGGCGTTGAGAATTTGATCAACGAAGCCGAGGTGGGGAATGTGTCCTCTTTTTCCCGGAGAGCGTCCGTGGCCGGGGAGTTCAGTGAGGAGGCACTTCAAGCCAGCGTCGACGAATGGCTTGAGGATACCTGGATAGCGGTCGATGAAGTCGCCCTGACCATGAAAAAAGACGAGACCGCCGCGAGGGTTGGATTCCGGATGAAGAGTCAGGTGATGAAGTCGTTGCCCAAAAACATCGAGAGTATCCTCTTCAATCTTCATCACTTAATTGTCTTTGTGAGATTGTGAATGAGATCGGCATCGTCGAGTCGGTTGAGCTTCGAGAAGGCGAGATTCATATTTGCGAGAACGCGGGAAAGGATGGCTGCGAGTGAACAGGGTCGCCGAACAGCTTCTGCTGCTTTTTTCGAAATCTCAGGGTGTTCCTTGAGAAGCTGCATCACAGGAATGGGGCGACCGCGATGGAAGGGATCGACGAGAGTAGGTGCGACTTCGAGATCGATGAGACAGAGGAAATGCCCGGGATAATTGACGCCGTAAACGGGGAGGCCGATACGTTGGGCTACGAGAAGATAAATCAGGGAAAGGCCAAGTGGATTACTTTTTCCCTCTTCGAGGCACCAAGCAAGGTCCGAGTTTCGCGGGTCGTACGGGTTGGTTTTGTTGCCCGAAAAACGATCGGAGGCAAAGAGCCATTCGGAGAGTTCGGCAGGAGATTCGACTTGGTTTTCGGCTTCCTTGGCGAGGAGGTCGAGTTCGTCGGACATGCTTGGTCGAAGGGTGATGCCATCGTGCAGAAAATCGGAAAGGAGGCGGAGGAGGGCTTCGAGGGCATCCCAGTCTCCGTCGGGATCTTCTAGGCTTCGGGAGGGAACACTCCAATTTTCTTTCAGTGACGTCTGGCGGCCGGAGTGCAGGGCTTTGGAAAGTAGGGAGCTAGTCTCAGCTGAAAGTTGGATTCCCAGCGCGGCTAGGTCATCACTGGCATCGCCACGATAAT
>JAKMEV010000256.1:0-3875 GCA_022425785.1 Akkermansiaceae bacterium
ATAGCAGCAGCCTCTTCAGTTTTCTCTTCCTCAGCAGCAGCTTCGGCGGGCACTTCTTCAGCGACTACTTCTTCTTCGCCAGTGCCAACCTTCCACTTGGTGACAATTTTCATGCTCTCCAACCAGGCTTCGACCGCTTCCTCGCCATGCTCCATGCGGACCTTGGCTTTGTAGTTGTCGAGTGACATGTGGCCAAAGCGCTCACGATGAAGGGTCGCGATATTTTGTTGATAGCCGTGGTAGTTTGGTGGTCCGAGATATTCTCCGCTGATGCCGCAACGGGCCACAGAGGAAAAGCTTCCCTTGGGAGCTTCGCCCTCGGTTTTCACCTCGGAGTAATACTTCTTTCGCCACTCGCCACGCCAAAGATGTCGAATTGCTTCATCTTTAGACAACCAGAGCGAATTGTCTTCCCGACAACGGAAATACTTTTTCTCGGGGGATTCAAAAATCACACGAAACCGATCACGCTTCTGCAAAAGAACTTTTGCCAAATCGAATACGGAAAAGGTGCGTCCGGTATCGGCGACCTGCTTGGCCAGGAGATCAAGGCTCTCCTCGGACGGCATTATTTTGAGGCTTACTCCTTCGGGTGGTTCTACTTCCTGACGCTGGGGACGACGATTGTCCCGGTCATCACGTCGATCACCACGGCCTTTACCTTTGAAGCCTCCGCCACCTCCTCGTTGATCACGGCCGCCACCTCCTCCGCCGCCACGATATTCACGACGACCACCACCGCCACCGCGATTATCTCGTCGACCACCACGATCACGGGAATCCCCCCGGTCGCCACGGTCTTTAAATTTTTTAAGGGACTTCGATTCCGAATCATCACGCGCCCACGCAGGGCCGAAATTCAATCCGGACAGATCAAGAGCCCCGTCTTTGTCGGGAGTCTGTGGAGTTTCTTCACTCATAAAGGAGAGCGGAGTGAAGCACATGATTCGCGGCTTAGGAAGCACCCATCGCGCCTTTTTATTCAGAGGATATTTTGCCATTCTTTACCACATGAACGACATCATCCCACTCGAAGGATTTTTCGTTCGTCACCACGTGCTGATCAAGGACAATCAAGTGCATCTTCTGGACCATCTCAAAAAGCGAAGACGAAGTAAATAAAGGCGTCACTTATACCGTCATGATCAGCTCGAGTCTCGTGACTTTTCACGAAGACGGAGAGGTTCTTCCACTCTTTAAACTTATCTCTTCTTACGTTTCCCCTTGCCATTGGATGCCGTTTTTTTGGCCAATTCGATCATGGCCTTCTGCTCACTGAGCCAACGATTCTCGAGGTCCTTCGCTCTCTTCGAGTCCTTTTTAGAAAGATCATTTTCCTCCGCGCGATCCGTCCGGAGATCATACAGAGCCCAGGGATCGTTTTTTGCGGCGACGAGCTTCCAATCTCCAATGCGGATTCCCCGGTGTCCTTCATGATTCCACCAAAGGACATCTCTCTCGATGTCCTGATCTTTCTCAAAAACCGGAGCCAGACTCTTGCCCGGCAAGGGAGGACGCTTCTCGCCTTTCCAATCTGCTGGAGCTTCAACTCCGAGCAAATCAAAAATCGTCGGAGCAATATCGATAAGATGCCCCGGCGTATGGCGAATCTCACCCTTGCCTTTGATCCCCTTCGGCCAATGGACCACGAGTTGGGTGGCAATGCCGCCTTCGTGAACCCACACCTTATGACGGCGAAACGGCGTATTACAGGCACTCGAAAATCCCGGTCCCAGGCAGAGGTAGCTCGCCGCGCTCCCCGGAGGCACCTTGGGGTCGTGCCCGCCATTGCGTACCATGATCTCCGCGCTCGCTCCATTGTCCGATGCAAAGAAGATCAGGGTATTTTCAAACTGTCCCATTTTCTTGAGCTTCGCGATCACTCGTCCGATTTCCTGATCCATGCGATCCACCATCGCGGCATGAATCGCCATCTTGGTTGCTTGGAAGCGCCGCTGTTCGGCGTTGAGATCTTTCCACGGGAGAGGCCGATTCACCTCGCCCGGACCCAACTTTTTCAACGCCTCCGGAAAATGATACGGTGGTCCGACCTTTTCCTCGAGACCTGACAACTCGGTATTGATGAGACCCATCTCCTTCTGACGGACAAAGCGCTTCCTCCGCATCTCATCCCAACCCGCCAAATAGGCATCGCGGTATTTCGCGATATCCTGGGGCAACGCATGCAACGGAAAGTGGGGCGCGATGAATGCCAGATAATGAAAGAAGGGCTTCCCGGCATGGTTCTTCCCATGATCCTCGAGACACGAAATCGCGTGGTCCGCTGTTGCGGTCGTCGTGTAGTAGCCTTTCTCATTGCTCGGAGGCTTCACCGGAACACCATCGAGAGTATTCCCCTTGCTCGAAAAAAAGTTTCCCTGATTCCGGGTGTCGTAGGAATGGTCAAATCCCGCCGCCAGTGCCTTGCCATCCAAATGCCATTTGCCGCTGTGGTAATTGCGATAGCCCAGTGGCTTGAGAAAATCCGGCAACATTCGCGCCCATTCCTGACGCACCCCGCGCCCTCCTCCTCCGACGCCAGGCAATACATCACGATGCACCTGGTGGGGATAATATCCGGTCATCAAAGCCGCCCGACTGGGCCAACAACGACCAGTATTGTAAAACTGGCTAAACCGCAGCCCGTTCTTGGCTAAAGCATCGAGGTTCGGCGTCGCAATCTCCCCGCCATAACACCCCAAATCCGAAAAGCCCAAGTCATCAGCGAGAATGAAAACAATATTCGGCTTCGCCCCCATCAAAGGCTGCAAAAGAAGAATCGATAAGAATGTAAGTAAGCGCACCCCGGAAAGCTGCCCGATTCTTCACCCCACCACGATCATTTTTCGCAGGATCTTCCTACTCAACAGTCCTGAGCTTACCCCGGACAAAATCACTCGTGAGATCCCCCACAAAAACCAAAGCCGCTCCCAGACCGACCCACAGAATCATTTCATCGTAAAAGAACGACACCTTCGCATCGGAAATCAAAAAGCCCAGGGAGGCCACACCGAGCATTCCCAGCACTGTCGCTTCACGGATACACGATTCCCATCGATAAAACAAAAAGAGCACCAAACGGTTAAATCCGGCCGGCATCATCGCCGCCAAATACGCCGACGAGCGATTGCCACCCTGCGCCAAGATCACCTCGCTCGCCTGACTCATTGTGTTGTCGATAACCTCCGCACCCAATCTCAGCAAAATCCCTCCGTTGTGAATCGCGAGGGCAAAAATTAAAACCCAGTAGGTTGGCCCAAACACCCGGAGCAAGAGAAACGCCAAGATGTATTCCGGCATTGCCCGGGCCAACATCGAAGCCCCCCGGAGGACCATTCCAAAAAGCCCGCGAATCTTGCTACCACCATCTCGGACCCCTCTCGGATTGGATGCCGCCAAGGTCCGCGCTGCGAATAGAATCCCGATCAAGGACAAGCCTCCTGCTAACAAGATCGCCGTCGTCCCCACGTGAAACGTCCGCCAAAGAGCGACTGCTCCCCCGTCCGACATTTTTTCGGAAAACCACGAACCAAAGACACTCCAATCACCATCCGCCTCCCGCACCGGATAGGGCACCATTTCATCTGTGAAGCGATCCAAATTCCTCTCCCGCTGTTCCCAGCCCACTCCCGCTCCCCATCGATCTTCCGCCATCCATCCGGCAGCTATTCCCACAGCCAGGATGGCCACAGAGAATCTTAAAAACCACGAACGCCCCCGACCCCGCCAAAGTTCACTCAACGATTGCCCCTTCTCTTCACCAACACGCGATGGCGTCCCCTTCGTCAATAATCCTCTCACCTTAGCTCCCCATGCTTCGAACAAAACCACGACGATCAGCAAAGCATACACGTAAGACCAGATCTCATGATAAT
>JAKMEV010000272.1:0-2428 GCA_022425785.1 Akkermansiaceae bacterium
TCCCCCTTCAAGAACCCGTGAATTGTAGGTCGCACTGGTCGCGAGATTGATCGGCGAACCATAGGTCGGCGAACCCTGATCACGCGGATCGGAGCCATCGGTGGTATAGTAGATTGTGCCAGAGCCATTGGGGTTGGTCATCGTAAGAACCGCTCCAACCTGACCGTAAACCGGCGCATCGACATTCGGATAAAGATTCCGGTCCCGGAGTTGCTGAAGGACAATCGCCGGACGTTGTTGCAAATAGGTTCCCGTAATCCAGGTCTGATTCGGGAAATAATGATCATCTCTGGTATACAGGTCGTAGTCCGATTGACTCCAATTACTCGCCGCCTGCACGTGAACCCGATAGTCTCCCCAACGCGCGGATTCGGCCACGATCGCGACATCCATTTCGTCGGATCGACGACGCCAAATCGCCTCTGCTCCCGCCGGAGTAAACAAACCGCCATTGAAAAACATCGCGTGAGCCCGATCGGCAAATTGCATCACATATTCCGCATTGCCGGTGAGATCCTGGTGCACTCCGGTCGGGCGATTGTTTCCGTTTTTTCCAGTAACGTTCATCGTCAACGCTCCGCTGATCGGAGTAGTTCCATTCCGGTTTTGAGAGATCGCAAATTCGGTATCCCAAGCAAAAAACTGGAATGGAACTCCGGTCGGACCAGTTCCCGCGGCCCGCCAGTTGTGACCATCCCAGTCGTTGTTCCCGACAAAGAAATTCATGAGCATGTAATCAATCATGGCATCGACATCGAGATGCGTTTTCATCGTGGCATATACCGCAGAGTCGGAAATATTTCCTTTGGCAACATTCGCCATGGCATTGTAGGCCGTCGTCGTTCCCGATTTCGCCGCCCCTGAATTGATGGCATCATAATCATCAGATTCCCCGCCAAAGTAAGACGTCATGTAATCTTGATCGGGACGTTCGTGAATGTGGTAAATCCCCCAATAGATTCCGTTGATGTAGAGATGCACCCATCGACCGTGGGTGCCATGATTTCCCATCGCCCGAAAAAGGTCGTTTGAAAATTGATCACGGTTGTATTGCGCGTAGTCCGACTGCCAGGGATGACGGTGGGTCCAGCCGTAGTTGTATCCCGAACGAAGTTGCAGCGTATCGAATTTCTCCACAGCATCCCGGCCATCCGGCGAATCACGGAAGAGCGGGTAGTTCAATTTCCCCGCGCCATAGTCATTGCGAAAGCGCAGGCTCATGCTGTGCTTCGGCGTATCGGGATTCCGGCTGCTGCCACCTTGAACTCGAATCCCGGCGTCGATTTGGAATCCCGCTTCACTTCCGTCGTGTGGGAGTAATTCCGCCGAAACCGCGCGTTCCCAATTCGAGCCATCGCTTTGCGGGTTTTGGTAAATTCCCTGGGGACCATAGAAATCATCGGGATCCAAAGTTAGCGATAAGGAAGGAAATTTCTGCAAGGCCGGGATTATGTCGCTGGCGTACGCCGGATCGTTCACGATATCTGGATCCATTTCGTAATCAGCAATCTTACCTGCCCAGGTCGTTGTGGTGTTGGGCGGATTATTTGGCTGCGTGAGAACATCATTGAGGAAGAGATAACTCTGCGTATCGACATCGGTCGGAATAAATCCGCTCTGATGCGCCGCCGCTTTCAAGACAGTGGTGGTGGCGATCGTCACCGGGCCGGTATACAAGGTGCCATTGCCGGGCGACGGAACGGTGCCGTCGGTGGTGTAATAAATGTCCGCTCCGGGTGTGGAGGTCGTAATCGTGACATCAAACGCGGAGGTGTAATGCCCGCGGTCGACATCAAAAGAAGTGTCCTTCACAAATCCCGCCTGCGCTGTTCCAATATTCGCGGCTCGCGGCGTGGGCTCCAAAAGATATCCCGCCGAAGTATAACTCGCGTTCGTCTTCTGCTCCGGATAAGTCGCCGAGAACTCCTGGATCACCGTGGTGCCATTCGGCGCAACGAGCGCGAGGTATTCCCCGCCGGATTTCAGGCTGAAGTTGGTATGCAAATTCCCAGCGCTGTCAGGCGCGTTCGTCGCGGAGGCAAAGACCACGAAATACTCTTCTCCGGTCAACATGGTCCCGGCCGGAAAGGCCCACTTCGAAAGTTGGGTCGCGTCGTCCGTCAAATAATACCCGCTGAGATCGAAAGACGTGACATTGCGATTATGAATCTCAATCCAATCCGTCGAATTGCCATCACCATCGTCAAACTCAGAATTGCTCGCAACGAATTCGCTGATCTGCGGAGCGAGATCGAGACCGTCGACGGTAACCTGCAAATTCTGACTCACGCCACCCTCGGCATTCGTCGCGGTGAGAGTATAAATCTCGGTCGCTGAAGCATTGAAAACAACCGACCCCGCAGCCCCGCTGACAACACCAAATCCGGGGGTGATTTCAATCGTATCCGCCACAGCCACATCCCAGCTC
>JAKMEV010000283.1:0-2603 GCA_022425785.1 Akkermansiaceae bacterium
AATTTGGTGAGTTTATGGGTGGAGGATTTTTTGGCGAAGAGATGAAGGCCACGGCGGGCTCTTCGTCTTTTGATGACCCGGTCGATGAGTGGGTTGCTTAGCGGCCGGTAATGGGTGCCGATTTGTGATTTGGTGCCGGTGAGAAAGCCGGTGTGGGCGAGGAGTTCCCAGTTGCCCATGTGGGGGACAACCCAGACGATGCCCTCGGTGCGGGAGGGATTGGTGATGATGTCGGCATTGACAAAGGTGATGTGCGAGAGGATTTGCTCGTCGGAGAGAAACGGGATGCGAAAGGAGGTCAGCATGTTAGCCCCGAAGCGTTCGAAGACCTCGCTGGCGAGGTGGATGAGTTCTTCTTCAGATTTTTGTTCCCGGTAGGCGGTGCGAAGATTTCGCAGGACGATTTTTCTCATTCCCGGGAAAAGCCGGTAGCCGATGCGTCCGAGGAATTCACCCAAGCTAAATACGGTGGGGAGGCTAAATAGGCGCAGGACTTTCTCGACCGCCCGAAAGACAAGGTATTCGAGGCGATGAGAGAGAAGAATGCGGGGCGTTTTTGCCATGGGCTGCGGCAGCGTTAGCCGGAGATCTGAAAAAATCAAGACCGGGCGATCAGCTGATAGTAGTCGCAGAGAGCAGTGGCCTCGCGGTCGGTGCTGTAGTGGTCTTCGATGTGGGTCCGTCCGGCCCGGCCCATTTCGAGGAGTTTGTTTGGCTTGTCGAGCAATTTGTCGAGAGCCTCCCGCGTTGCTTCAACATCTCCGCAGGGGACGGTGAATCCGTGAATTCCTTCGGTAATGATGTCCTGCCAGGCACCGGCGTGGGATGCAAGGACGGCGCAGTTGCAGGCCATTGCTTCGAGGACGGTGAGGCCGAAGCCCTCGTTCCGGGAGAGGGCGGCGACCAGGGACATGCCCTCGAAGAGTCCGGGGAGTTCATGGCCCGGGCGGGATCCGTGGAAGATGATGCGCTCGCTGAGTCCGAATTGGGCGACTTTGTCTTCGAGTTCGCTTTGGAAGTCGCGGAACTTGGGCGTCGTTTCGCCGACGATAACGAGGGTTGGGTCGGGGTTATCTTTTAAGAGCGGGATTGCGGAGTCGATGAGGACATCGACCCCTTTTTGAGGACGAACACGGCCGAAAATACCGATGCCAAATTTTCCGGGGAAGCCGAGTTTTTTCCAGGCGGCGGATTTATCGGCGGGTGGGTGGTAGCGTTCGAGGTCGATGCCATGTGGAATGACGACATCGGGTTTCTTTTCAAGATAGGAAGCGGCGGCCGAGCAAGTGGTGATAATGCCGTCCATTTTTCCCATGAGCCAGCGGGTGAAGCGCGAGTGATAACGCTGCGCGGTCGAGGTGAAGACGATCTTAAGATTGGCTCCGAGTTTTCGGGCGGCCAGGGCCTGAATCATTTCATTATTACGCCGGGCGTGGAAGACACGGGGCTCGTCTTTGAACTTACGCAATTCACGAAAAGAAATGACGGGAACGTCATCGGGGAGATGATGTTTTCCAAGGACGGCGAGGGAGACTTTTTCGCGGACTTTGGGGAGGGTCTGCAGCATTGTCGAGGTCACGCCGGAGAAGCGTGAGTTGGAATTGCCGAGAATGACGAGTGGGTCGGGCATGGTAGCTAGTCAGTCTCGGTAGGATCGTGATCCCGGGGCTGGAGACAGAGTCCGATTGTTCCGACAAGGAGGAGATAGCAGGCGAGGAGCTCGAGGTAGCTCTGGACTGTTTCGGGAATGTCATTGTGGTAGTTCTCGCCGAGGGTGGCTTTCCAAAGAAAAGGAGCACCGAGAAAGCGGGCGAGAATGTAAATCATCATAAAGGCCGAGGCGAAAAACCCGGCGGCGGGATGGGAGGAGAAGTCGTTGAAGAATTGCGGGAAGTGTTTCCGGTGCTGATGAAAGGTCCAGAGGACGTAAAGGCCGAGTGGAATGTAGAGGATTTCAACCGGGATTTTGATAAAAGGTTCGATGATGGAATCTCCTTCGCCAAGGGCGCCGGCCAAGGAGAAGGCACCCATGATTTTGTAGAATGGGCCGATATCGCCGGCGGGACGGGCGGCACCGAACCAGAAGGCGGCGCTAGCGAGAAGGAGGGCGAGTTGAAGGCCTTCGACAGCTCCTTCTTCGGTGGGTAGAACGGGATGGTCCGGAAGCCAGGCGGGGAAAAGGATCGCAACCGATCCGAGGACGACCAAGCTGGCCGTGATAAGGCGATGTTTCCAGGATCTGGCTTGAGGCTCGCTCACAAGAGGCAGTTTGATCCGATGCGGGGAAGATGCAACTCCTAGTAATTGACCTCCAGCAGGGTGAGACCGTCGGAGGGCGCGCAATGGGGGGATTTCTTGTCTCCTGGTGTATTGACGAGGTCGTAGAGATCATCCTGCCGGAGGTATCCTTGGGCAGCTTGGACGGCGGCTCCGGTGAGGAGGCGGACCATTTTGTAGAGAAAGCCGTTGCCGGTGAAGGTGAGGAGGTAGTCGCCGTTGATTTGTGCAAAGTCGGAGCGGGTGATGGTGCGGATGTAGTCGGTGTCGGCGGTTTCATTGCCGCGATTGGCGGCGAAGGCCCGGAAGTCGTGTTTGCCGAGGTA